>NZ_JAUNHL010000020.1:0-9759 GCF_030523955.1 Neisseria sp. | reverse complement strand
GAAATCCATCAACCAGGAGACTGCATACATCATGAAAACACCGCAACCCGTTACCCTCTCACTCAACGGTATCCGCCTCGAACCACTCGGCCTGCAACACGAAGCCGGCTTGCGCGAAGCGGCAGCCGACGGCGAACTGTGGGGGCTGGTATTCACCTCGGTACCCGAGCCGCAGGATACCGCCGCCTATATCCGCCAAGCGCTTGCCACCGAAAACCGCCTGGCTTTCGCCGTTATCGACGAGCACAACGGCCAAGTTATCGGCAGCACCAGTTACCACGATATTATCGTCAATGCCGAGCGTCTCGAAATCGGCTACACCTGGTATGCAAAAAGCCGCTGGCGCAGCGCCGTCAACACCACCTGCAAATATTTATTACTCAGCCACGCCTTCGACACCTTGGGCGCCCAAACCGTCGGCTGGCGTACCGACAACCTCAACATCCGCTCCCAGCAAGCGATTGAGCGGCTCGGCGCCAAAAAAGACGGCGTGATCCGCGGCCAACAGCAGCGCCGTGACGGCAGCGTGCGCGATACCGTGATGTACAGCCTGATACGCGCCGAATGGCCGCAAGTGAAAACGGCTCTGGCCGCACGTTTAGGTTTAACATCAGCCGATTGAAGCCCATCCCATGATGAAATATCCCTGCCTCTACCAAGCGCCGTTCGGCAATCTCACTCTGGTTTTCGATGAAAACCAAAATCTGCTGGAGCTGCACCTGAGCGGCAAATCCGAATATGCGCCCTACCCGCTGCCCGAACACTGGCAACAAAAACTGGATGATTATTTCGCCGGCCGCCTGCAAGATTTCAAGCAAGAAATTTCGCGCAACGGCACCGCCTATCAGCAAAAAGTTTGGCAAGCGATTGCCGCCATTCCTTACGGCTGTGTTGCCACTTACCAAGACATCGCCCGCCAAATCGGCAGCCATCCGCGCGCCGTCGGCGGAGCCTGCGGCAAAAATCCGCTGGCCTTGGTGATACCTTGCCACCGCGTCGTGGCCAAACACGGTTTGGGCGGTTTTTCCAGCGGCGAAGATGAAGCGCTCAATATCAAACGCTGGCTGCTGAAGCACGAAGGGGTAACGGTTGAAGAATAAATCCCTATCCTATAATGTAATGCCTGTCTGAAAACAGATAAACGCCATCCCATCGTTTTATCAACGAATGCCTGTCTGAAAGACTGCGACTCCAAACCCCATCAAATGCCTGTCTGAAATCCGTGCCATGAACGACATCATCGACCGCCTGCTCGAACATCTGTGGTTAAACGACCGCCTCAGCCACAATACACTGGAAGGCTACCGGCGCGATCTGCACAAAATCGCCGGCCGTCTGCAAAATGCCGATAAAGACTGGTTTTCCGCCGAAGCGGTGGATTTGGCCGATGCCGTTTACGTACCGGCAGAAAGCAGCCGCTCGCAAGCCCGCGCGCTCTCGGCGTTAAAACGTTTGTACGGCTGGCTGCTCGATACCAACCAAATCTCCGACAACCCCACTGCACGCCTGAAAACGCCCAAGCAAAGCCGCACGCTGCCCGACATCATCACCGAAAAACAAATCGATGCGCTGTTAAACGCGCCCGACACCGAAGCCCTCCACGGCCTGCGCGATAAAGCGCTGTTGGAAACCATGTATGCCACCGGCCTGCGCGTCAGCGAAGCGGTAACACTGAAATTCAACGAAATCAACCTCAACCGGGGCATCATCAACACCATAGGCAAAGGCGACAAACAACGCATCGTACCCTTGGGCGCGGAAGCGGTTTACTGGATAGAGCGCTATCTTGCCGAAGCCCGCCCTTTATTACTGAAAAACGCACGTTGCGACGAATTATTCGTCAGCCAGAAAAAGCAAGGCATCAGCCGCCAACTGGCTTGGATGATCGTCAAACAATACGCGCTGGAGGCCGGTATCCGCCACCTCAGCCCGCACGGCCTGCGTCATGCGTTTGCCACCCATTTGGTTAACCATGGCGCCGATTTGCGGGTGGTGCAAATGCTGCTGGGCCATGCCGACATCAGCACGACCCAGATTTACACCCATGTCGCCAACGAGCGCTTAAAAAGTATGCTTGCCCAACACCATCCGCGCGGCTAAACCCGCATTTATTTTTTCAGATAGGCCGACAGCGTATCCGGAAAATCGGTAAAAATGCCGTCGGCTCCGGTTTGCTGGAATAAGGCGGCGTACATTTCTTCGATATTGGCCACATAGGGCGGCAAAGCGTCTTTACGCACCGTATAAGGATGCAACTGCATTTGCGTGGTTCGGATATCCGCCGCCAGCGGAGTGGTCACGATACGGCCGCGCTTCGATTGCTTTTCGTCCAACAACATATACCAGGCCGGCCCTACTCCGTCGGCATAACGGGCGACCTCCTTCATCGCACCGGGCTTGAACATCCAATCGTAGCTGTAATTTACCCATTGCCCGTTTCTGCGCTCTTCGGTTTCTTTCCAATCGGTATAAGCCACCAGTTGTACCAGTTTCACATCCATTCCCATTTGCGGCATCAGTTGCTGTTTCAGACGCTTGAGTTCGTTAAAATCGAAAGTTTGCAGATAAACCGCATCTTTTTTGCCGGTATAACCGTATTTCTTCAGCACTTCCAAGGTCGCGCGGGCAATGTCTTTGCCTTCCTTATGGTGCAGCCACGGTGCTTTGATTTCGGGATAAATACCGATGGTTTTGCCGGTAGACTTTTCCAATCCGCGGATAAACTGCAACTCTTCTTCAAAGGTATGGATGCGGAAATTTCCCTGCCACAGCGGAAAACGCTTCGGATATACCGCCTCTTGGTTGCCGTTTTCCGTTTTAAAGTTTTCGGTCATCCGCAGCGAACGGATTTCATCAAGCGTAAAGTCCATCACATAATATTTGCCGTCCTGGCGTGCCCGGCCGGGAAATTTTTGCGCCACATCGGTGAGGCCGTCCAGAAAATGATCATGAATCACCACCAAATGGTTGTCTTTAGTCATTACCAAATCCTGCTCCAAATAATCCGCCTTCTGCCCCACTGCCAAAGCCTTGCTCTCCAACGTGTGTTCAGGCAGATAACCACTGGCACCGCGATGGGCAATCACCAGTTTTTCCGCACAAACGGGAAACACACAACCGATCAGCATCCATGCAAACAGATTCTTTTTCACTTTCTCTGGCTCCTCGTATTGTATTGAAAGTTGGATACAACTTATTTCACATAAAAGCGATAGTTTCCGTTGAGCAAGCTCCATTCAGACAGGCATTTTCCATATCTGCAACCGCTTTACCCATTCATCCGACTATACGAAGCTTGTATGACAATATAGTGAAACAAAATAAAAAAGGAGACACGATACGAAGCCGCCAATACGAACAGCAAGCCGCAGACAGTACACACGTACGGAACCGATTCTGTTGCCGCTTCAGCGGCTTACAAAATCGTTCTCTTCACGCTTTAGCGCAGCAACGACGTAGCGAAAGTTAAGTTAATCCGCTATATAAATAAAAAAGAGGCACCCATTCGGGTGCCCAAAGTAGTACTCCATAAAGGTAGGTCAATCAAAATTAAGCATATTGGTACAGGGGGATAAACGATCTGATGGTATGACGACGCACTACAGGGAATTCATTGGCATTAGCCAATACTACCGCTCCGGCCCGGCGCATTTGCAAAATAGCCTGCAACGATTTTTCAGGGCAAACACCACGGCTAGCAGCCAAATTGACAATCACACGCCATTTACCTGCCTTGCACAGATTCAACACCATCTCAAGCATACCTTTTTCCAAAGGCATTCCACCGATTAAAACAGTGGCAGCATGTTCTTGCTCCAACCAAGCAAACAATTTTTTATATCCGGCCGTTTTCTGAGCTTGGTCATCATAAGACATCACATAATCATAATCACTTTCTTGAGGCAATCCCGGAAGCAAATCACAATTTCCCATCGAATTAACCGATCTGCTCAATGAACAAGCTTCTACCTTCTTTGCAGAAGAGCGCATAGGGCACTCAAAATCTGCAGAGTCGGCACCAATGCAAAAGCCGCCGCAACCGAGAATAGTCATATTTTGTACCAATGCCCGGCGGTGTGCGTACATGGCTTGCTTATTAAGCTCATAGACTGCTTGGCGTGCATAAGGTACAAAGTTTTCACTATCAACAACACAAGTAAAACAACGTTGCGGTTGAATGTCCAGAGCGATGATAGTCATTTTTTTCCCCTTAAATATACTTTTAAACAAGTTTCAGTTGCGACAAACGGTTTGATTATGAAACAACCGGCTGATTCGAGATGAGTGGTATATTATCAAGATAAATGGATTATTGATAGAGGGAAATTTTATTTTTATGAAAATACCCAAATTGATTACAGTAACATTAGGTATCATTAATTCAAATAGAAATTATGCTGTTGTATATAATAAAGAAATTTTATTCGCATTATTTATTTTCAATTAATATCTCAAATAATAATCGATGTATTTTACCAACAAACGGAGGTTTTTTCAGAATAAACGGTTATTCTTGAATATTTATTCGTATACTACGCCAAGTACATTTGAGAGAAAAATAGCATTTATTTCCTACAATTTTTGGATCAATCAAAGTGGGCGAATAGTGGGCGAATGTACCGGAATCCAATAACATGCCTGTCTGAAAATTATTTAAACGAAAGATCCGGGTTATAAAATCGCCCCGTTGGTTTGCAAATACAATTTACAAACCAACGGGGCATATTCAGCTGACAAAATCAGAAACCAGCCTGGCGCTCTAAGTTTTCTACCAAAGCATCATCCAGATTTAAGGCTTGCGCCAACTGCGAAAGGAAAACAATTTCTTTACGCTGCAAATCTGCACTAACAATGCGTGCAGCCAGATAAGCTTCGGCTGCCAATGCCGGATTCGCACCGATTTCACGCGCGATCTCCGCTGCGCTTGCCGGCTTGTTTACCTCTGCGGTAACCCATTGCTGGGTTTCCGCATCCTCACCCGCTTCGTTTTGGATTAATGCACGTTCAGCTTCATCAATCAGGCCATCGGCAGCAGCGGCAGCAATCATGGTTCGCAAAATAATCCGGCCGGCATTTTCAGCGGCTACTCCGGTTGGTGTAAAGGCACTTTGATCCAATACAGCGGCATTTCCTCCCTGTTTTTGATTATTGCTCTGCCAGCTTTGGTAAGCATGATAAGCCAACGCACCCAGCGCCGCCATCGAACCGACTTGTACCAAGGTTTTACCATTTTTCTTTTTTAAGAACGAAGATACCAAACCTAACGCCGCCGCACTGCTTCCTACTTTAGCGAGCGCCCCTTTGTTTCCAGACAAAATATTCCCTATATTACCCGCTTGGCCTGCATTCTTTTGAACAGCACCCAATACTTGGTTTAACAAATGATTAAAATTCATAGCCCCTCCTCCTAGAACGGTTCGTTTGACTAAAAAAAACAGATTGGAAAGATACCAACGTTTTACAAATAAAGCCAATCCGGAAAATAACAATGTTTAAAACCCATGCCTGTCTGAAAACGTTTATCAAGAAACGTAATGAAAATGCAGAAAATTCAAGCAATATAGCTTTTCCACGGCAGCAGCGCTACAATCTACCGACCCCAACGGTTTAAGCGATTACCATGCGAAAAGCCTTTATCCTCAGCGAATGCGAGCCGCCCGAATGCGACGAAAAGCCTTATGCCTTATTGGTGGCCAACCCCACCAAAGGCCATCATTTCATCGCCCAAACCGAACAACGGCAAAACGCTTTTAATCTACAGGTTAACCCGCAAAACCGCAATGTTTACCAATGGCCGCTGTCCCGTTTCTCCGCCAAGCCGCGCGGCGAGATTCATAGTGTCAATATCGAAAAGAATCTGGAAGCCAACAACCTCTATACACTTGCTTTTGTCGAAGGCAACGGCGGCCAGCAATACAATCTGGAAACCTGGTTCAGCCGCCACGAAACCGGCTACGAAGAAGCTTGCCAATCCCTGCGCCTGCTGGCAACCGGTAAGCAAATAGCCGGCCCGGAACTGCATCGCATCCTCAACCTCAAAATACTGGGGCTGCTGCGCAACCCCCTCGCCCACCGCGACCGTTTGGTGCGCGACTTAACCGGCGCACTTAACCGGCATTTGCCGCAAACCGGTGCCGAATTCCGCGAACTCATCGCCCGCCGCCCACAGGAGCGTGTACAGCGTATCCTGCAACAATACAATTTTACCCTTCCCGCCTATACCGATTGGCTGGCCGACCTATACGGCATGCTCAGCGAAGGCGTGTTCCGCCCCTCGCTTTTTTCCCGGCTTACCGCTGCGCTAACCGCCGATGCCAACCAAACCCGTTTGATTTTACACCGCTATCCCCAAGAGGCACGTTATTGCTTTTTTGCCGACAGCGGTTATTGCCTGCAAGCCGACGGCCAGATGTTGAGCATCGGCTTCAACGTTGCCGCCGATATGTTTCTGATTCTTCAAGTTACCCGCAGCCATTGGCAAAACCTCGCCGATTTGCTCTCCGAAACACCGCCCGCGCCGCACACCCCGCTTACGGTAAAAGACAACCAACACCAACAACGCCTCACCTTCAACCGTCTCTGTATCCGCCAAGCGCATCATGCGGTTTATGGCAAAAGCAATCAAATCTCGGATTTTCTTTAAAACACAAAACCGCATGAGTTTTTCAGACAGGCATTACTGCCATTAAGAGGCCTGAGACCTTTGCAAAAAACTTTTTAATCCTGAATTTATTGATATCTCGTCATACTCGGGCTTGACCCGAGTATCTGCTTTTTCTTTCAAAACAAAAAGATGCTCGGGTCAAGCCCGAGCATGACGCAAGTGTTTTCAGGTATCGAAAAGAATTTTGCAAAGGTCTCGGCCTGTCTGAAAAACATATAATGAAACAAAAAACCGGGTTTGGCAGGCATCCCGGTTCTTTTTAACGTTAACGCTTAAAACGTTTTACTCCACTCAACAAACAATCGTGTTTTGCCATAATCATGCAAAAGATTATTGCTGTCATTGCGATAATGGGACACCGTAATGCGCGGGGTTACGCCGTAGAAATGTACGGCACGGTGCCAGAGCGACACCGCAGCTTGAGTTTCTTCATCGCGGCGACGCTCACCTTGGTTGAAAAACAAACCTTCCGTTTCATAATGACGCTGCGCATAAGCCAACTGCAAACGGCTGGAAAAACCGTTCCGCCACTCCTGCATCCATTCCGCCCTCATGCCATAGCGGTTGAAATTATCGATACTCGCATTTTTATTACGCTCCTGATAATAATCCGCGCCCACCAGCCAATATTGGCGCGCATGAGGATAAAATACCATTGAAGTACTCAGCAAACGGCTGTCGATATCGCTGTTGGCATACCGCATATTGTACTGGCGCCCATATTCGGCCGCACCGAGCCACTGCGCTCTCGGCGAGAGCCAGTAGTGGCCGTTCAAGCGTACGCCGTTGGTATAGCTGTAAGCATCATGCCCGTAAATCCTACGTTCGTGAAATGGTGTCACCACCTTCTCACTGCGTTGGTTAGCATGGCCGATTCCCAGCGAAATCCGCAAATTTTGATCGTTATAGCGTCCCTTTTGCGGGTAGAACTTACCGTATCCGTCGGCCCCTGCCTTCAGATAAAAGCCTTGGCTCAATGACCATTTTTTATCTGCGGAAAGCTGATAATTTATTGCGGTCGCATCAATCGGTTTATCAAAACGCCAACCGCGAAAGCAATCATCACCCGGATCCCTCTGCCGCTCCAAGGCACACTGCGCCTCATCCAAATAGCCGCCGTATTCAGATACTGCCGGCGCCTGATTGATATTGCTCTCCCGGGAAACATTCAGGCTCACGGAAAACCTTACGGAATCACGTTTACGCAACATCTCTCTATATTCTTCCACCTGACGGCGTACCTCGTCGGGCAAATCTTCACTGGCCAAACGGGCAAACTGATCTGCCGCCGCTTCGTTTTGCTGATCTTCAAGCAATGCCCGCGCCAATTGCAGGTGGATAGGCACCGCTTCGGGATGTTCGGCAATGATTTCACGGTAAATGCCTACTGCCTCATCCGCCTTACCCTCAACTTGCGCCAATAAAGCCCTGGCATAACGCGCCTTACCGGCATCATGTTGCGGCCATTTTGTATATACCGGCAACAAATGCCGTATCGCGTCTATATTTCCGCTCAGTAAAGCCGAATCCATTGCGCGCTGCAATAAAACGGGTTCGGACAACAGCACCCCTTCATCTACCTGCAGCACCCGCGTCTCTTTTTCTTTCCCTGTCAGCTGCGGTGCCGGCAATCCTTTTTCCGCGGATGATTCCGGTTCGGCCGGGCGAAACTGCAATTCAGGTTGCGGCGGAACCTCAACCGAAGAAAGCGTATCTGCCCATGACACCACAGCCGGAATCCCCAGCAATACAGCAAAAAAATGTTTTTTCATTTATACGTTTACCCCATAAGCAAGCCGTTGGAAAATTTCCATAGCCGCCTTTTACCGTTGCTTACAATATGAATTGAACGGTTTAAATTTGATTAACCATCATGCTCGTCCCAAACCTTTTCAGACAGGCATAATCAGTCAATGTGCGGTATGCATTCATTGCCATAAGACAAACGAATATCCGCTTTCAAAAAAATGCAACCCGCGAATCTGGAAGCATAAAAGATTCGCGGGTTGTCCATCACACAACAGTTTTACGGACGTTTGGCGCCATAACCGCCGATCAGCTGGGTACCGTCTGCGCTTTTCAAGCCGTAAGTACCACCGATTTCGGCGGCAGCACCACCGAAGAACTTACCGTTCAAGCTGCCGCTCATATTTATATCTTTTTTATCGACAGTAGCCACATCACCTTTAAAGCTGTTGCCGCCCTCAGCCCAAGTCGCATTGGCACGCAAGTCATAACCCGCCGCCGCAGTCGAAACGCGTTTACCGTTTACATCCAAGGCGTGGATCTGGCTATTATCGGTTGAGAAACGCAGCGCGCGTTTGGCAAAGTCGGCCACAGCGGTAACGTTAGCAGTCAGTTGACGGTCGTTATTACCATTATTGGTCAGATAAGCTGTGGTTATGCCTTTATAAGTAGCGGTACCACTGGTCGGCATATCGGTAGTCTCATCGCCAATGCTTTGGTAACCGTGTGTGACACCGTTTTTCGGATCCACATAGTGGGCAAAGGTTTGATAAGTCCAGCCGGCCGCCGCAGGGTCGTGCAGCACAATGCGGGTTCCGTCGGTAAATTGAATAATGTACACGCCGTCGAAAGCCTTATCGAAAACCAAGCCGTTTTTATCTTTCTTGAAGTATGCCAACGCCGAAGTCGCATCGGTAGTATTCTTCTCCAAATATCTGCGTAGCTGCCGATCGTTGTTATAGGCTGTTTCAATTTTAACTTTATCGGCCAAGGCATCATCCCGCGTTTTTTGCGCTGCAGCCAATTCTTCTTTAGTGGCATCACTGTTGCTCTGCGCCTGCGCTAATGCTTTTTCGGCAGCCTCAAGCGCTGTCTTTGCCGCCTCTAGTTTATTGTAGTTTTCTACAATTCTAGGGTCTATGGTAGTTTTAACATTAGAAAAATAGGTATTGGGATCATCACCCGTGTGCGCGCTAATATCTTCCTGAGAGTTACCGCCCGAAAAAACTTTGCTAATAGATGAATTAGGCGTTGCAAAGCTTATTGTTGTTGCATCACCTACAGAATTTTTATTGCTTGAATTGACAATCTAAGTGCAACAAATGCGAAGAGGTGCCCATAAAGCAGTA
>NZ_JAUNHL010000086.1 GCF_030523955.1 Neisseria sp. | reverse complement strand
TGCTTTATGGGCACCTCTTCGCATTTGTTGCACTTAGATTGTCAATTCAAGAGGTTAAAATCCGCTATAGCAGATTGAATTACTTCGATACAAGGCAGCAGCCGCAGACAGTACAAGCAGTACGGAACCGATTCTGTTGCCGCTTCAGCGGCTTACCAAATCGTTCTCTTTGAGCTAAGGCGCAGCAGAGCCTTCGCGAAAGTTAAGTTAATCTGCTATATAGTTGTTTGAGAAGAAAAAGCAGATACTCGGGCCAGGCCCGAGTATGACGAAAAATTGATCAATTCAGGATTAAAGCGGCTTTTTGCAAAGCTCTCAGAACCCAGCAAGAGGAATTTTGCGCTTGCTGTAGGATTTAAGGCTGGCATAGCCATGCATTTAGGTTTATTTAGGTTGTTACCAATATTGATGCCTGTCTGAAAAGTTTTCAGACAGGCATTTTATTTCACGGCGATTATCCGCCATGTTCTTACTGACTTTGCGCCCACACCCGCCGCGCCTGTTCGGCCGCTTGCGGGTCGTATTCTTTGGCCAACACATCAAACACGCGCTGCAATTGTTGATTGTTCACGCCCAAGCGTTGGGTGATGCCCAAATGTGAGTGTAGTTGGGCGTCTGCCTTGCCCAACGCGGCGATGGTGGAGACGGTAACCAGCTCGCGGTTAACGTAATTCAGGTTGTCGCGGGCGAACAGGTAGCCGAACAAATGCGCTTTGAGGGCGCGGTCTATGCCTTCGTGACTGGCAATCACGCTGTCGGCGGCGGGCGAGCCCAAGGTTTGCAGGGTTTGCCGGCCGAGTGCGTAGTAGTCGGTGTTGTCGGGCGGTGTAGCGGCGGCTTTGCCCTGCGGGTCGCGGATGCCGCGCGCCTGCCGCTCTTTGAGCACGGCTTGCAGTGTGTTCATGCCGTTGAGCGCGCGCGGAAAGCCGGCGTAGGCGGATTGGTGGGTGAAGATTTCCTGAATCTCGTTCACCGTCAGCCCCCGCTCCAAACCGCGTTCGATGGCGGTTTTCAGACGGCCGCTATCGCCTGCGGCAGACAGGGCGGCAATCGGCACGATGGCGAGCTGTTTGGCGGAAAGCGGCGTGGTTTGCCGGTGTTTTGCCATATCGGGTGCGGCGGCACTCGGCAGTTGCACTCGCTCCAGCCAAGTGGGTTTGTTGTCGTCAGCTTGCGGGCTGACGGCGATATGGCTCATGGCGGTGTGTTCGCCCGCGCCGTGCCAATGTTTGACATTGGGCGGACACCACACCACATCGCCTTTTTTGATGATTCGAACCGGTTTGCCCCATTCCTGCGTGCGTCCTTCGCCTTCGGTAACGATTAAATACTGCCCGTGCGAATGGGTGTGCCAGTCGGTGATGGCGCCCGCTTCAAACTCTACAATCGCTGAAGCATTTGGACTATTCGGGATTTCAGGCAGCTTGGCAAAACGTGCCGCACCTGAAAAATGTTCGCGCGGTGCGTTTTGCCATGAATGGTGCGTGGCTGGCGTGATGATTTGTTGCGCGAAAACAGGCGCATGTGCCAATGACAATGCAATTGCGGCAGAAAATAGCGAAGTTTTGTTCATGATGATGGCTCGTTTTCTATTTCAGGCTGCTTTTCAATACACGACAAAAAATGATTTTTCGTAGGTCGGGCATTTATGCCCGACATGGTGACGGCGTATTGTGTCGGGCAAAATGCCCGACCTACAACTGCGGAGTAACGGTTTGCCCGGCCGCCGAGGCGGAAGCGGCAACCGCAGCAGTAAGCGAGGCGGTCATTATTTTCTTGGCGTTCATCGTATTTCTCCGGTTGAGATATTTAGCGTGATCGTTAAGATGCGGCAGCTCGGTTCCGGCAATGCCTGTCTGAAAGTGCCTATTTTTCAGACAGGCATCAGTTGGTCATTACTTTAAAACTCCTGCCGCGTCGGGCGGATGGTGATTTCGTTTACCGCCACATCGGCCGGCTGTTCGATGGCATAGGCCACGGCGCGGGCGACCGAATCGGCGGGGATTTCGTTGGCTTCATAAAACGCCTGCATCGCCGCACCGGCGGTTTCGTCGCTGCTGCCGAACTTCAGCTCGCTCTCCACCGCGCCGGGGTAAAGCGTGGTGACGCGGATATTGTCGGCGGCGGTTTCCATGCGCAGCCCTTCGCCGATGGCTTTAACGGCGAACTTGGTGGCGCTGTACACGGTGCCGACGCCGCCCGACACTTTCAGCCCCGCCACGGAAGACAAATTGATAATGTGTCCGCTTTTTTGCGCCTGCATGGTCGGCAGCACGGCGGCAATGCCATATAAAACGCCTTTTACATTGACATCAATCATTTTATCCCATTCTTCCACTTTCAACGCGGCCAGCGGCGCCATCGGCATGATACCGGCGTTGTTGACCAACACATCGATGCGGCCGAAGGTCTGCAAGGCAGTTTGCGCCAGTTGCTCCACGTCTTCGCGGCGGGCGACGTCGCAGGCCACGGCCACGGCTTGGCCGCCGCTTTGTTTGATGTCGTCGGCCAGCTTTTGCAGGCGCTCAAGGCGGCGCGCACCCAGCACCAGTTTAGCGCCCCGCTCTGCCAAATGGCGTGCGGCGACTTCGCCCAACCCGCTGGAGGCGCCGGTGATGATGACGACTTTATCGGTAATGTTTTCCATGACAAATTCCTTTACTGTTTACGTTGCAAAAATATTCAGTTCACTTAACCGGCACGGCTTTCGAGCCGAACACCACCGGATGGGTTTCAATCATTTTGTGCGACACAATCGGTTTCAGACGGCCTGTTTTTTCTTTTTTCAGGCAGCCATTAGGCCGTCTGAAACCAACATCACAAATTCTTGCCGAAGAACTGCGTTAATTTCGCGCTGATTTGTTTCACATATTCGGGTTTCCAATAGGTTTCGATATGGCTTGCGCCGTCAATCAAAACCAACTCTTTGTTTTTCGTGCCGGTGGCCTTGGCAAAAGCTTGTTCCGTCATGTAGCGCGTATCGGCTGCCGAACCTGCAATCATCAATAAGGGTTGGTCAATCAATTCGGCTTGGTCGGTTGCATCCCATGTCATCAAATCCAATAAGCTTTCTGTGGTGTAGCGTGGCGTTGAATTGGGGTGGAAATGGGTTTTGCCATAATATTCTGCACCATCACGATATAATCCCGCGGGCATTTGGGCGATTTGTTCATCGGTGATTTTGGTTAAATCGGCATTGGCTTCATATTGCACTTCACCCTTTGCCAGCAGATTGCGTGCTTGGCTGGCTTTTGCCAAACGCTCTTGAATGGTGGCAACAGCATTATCATTCATACCGTTACGGCGGATTAAGCCCGTATTGAACAGGCTAACCGTTGCCACGCTTTTAATGCGTTTGTCGCTTTGCGCGGTGGCAAAGGTGTAACCGCCGCCGCCGCAAATGCCCAATGCACCGATACGCTTGGTATCTACACCTTTGAATTGGCTAATGAAATCCACCATGCCGTGAACATCGTTAATGCGGTTAAACGGTTTGTCGGTTTGGCGCGGCTCGCCACCGCTCGCGCCTTGATAAGCGGCATCGGCGGCAATCGTAATATAGCCTTGCTCCGCCAATTTTTGCGCATACAAACCCGCCACCTGTTCTTTCACGCCGCCGTTGGGGTGGGCGACCACAATCGCAGGATACTGTTTGTTCGGATCGAAATTGGCCGGCGTGTACACATTGGCGGCGATTTTGATGCCGTTGACGGTGTAGGAAACGGGGCGGATATTGACCTTGCCCGCTTCGTTTTGGCGGATGGCGCCGTCGTACACCAAGGTAAACGGGTTGTTGCGGTAATCGGCGGCAGCCACGCTGCCTGAAACGCCGGCAAGGGCGGCGGCTAAAACGAAAGATGAAGATAATTTGGCGAAATTCATGATGGGGTTTCCTATGGTTGTAAAAAAGATAGGGTCATTCTAGCCCTCTGTTCGTTCTGATACAATGAACGATCAAGGAATGCAACATTCCAAAAACAGGAACAATAATGTTAAATAAATTGGAAGCGCTGCGCCATTTCTGCGTCGCCGCCGAAACGCTGAATTTCCGCGAAACGGCCGTGCGCTTATCGGTTTCGCCGCAAGTGGTGTCGCGCATGATTGCCGAATTGGAAAGCGCCGTCGGTGAAGTGCTGTTCAAACGCAATTCGCGCACCATCCGTTTAACGGCGTTTGGCGAACAGTTTCTGCCGCGGGCGAAACAATTGCTGGAAGATGCCGAGCTGCTGTTTACCGACCATGCCCGCAACGACGGCCATTTGGCGGGCGTGGTGCGCATTACCCTGCCGAGGCTGCCTTTTTACGCGGAAATTCTGGGCGAACTGTGCCAACAATTGCGCGATTATCCCGACATCGTGCTGGAATGGTATGCCGACAGCGCGCGCCTAAAGCTCACGGAACACCAAATTGACATGGGCGTGCGCGTCGGCCTCTCGCCCGAACCCGATTGGGTGGTGCGCCCGATTACCGAAATGCGCCAGCGCATCGTTGCCGCGCCCGAATTGGCCGCACGCTGCGGGCTGCCTGAAAATCTGGAAGATTTGCAGCGGCGCTATCCTTTGAGCAGCCAAATCAATCAGGAAACCGGCCGCCCTTGGGGCTGGTATTTCAACGAACAGCAAAACTTCATCCCCCGCCGCCCCGCCTTGGCCGCCACCGACGGTTACAGCGAGCTGGCCGCCGCCTTATCGGGCAGAGTCTGCGCGTTTATTTTAGACGGCATCTGCCAGAGCGAATTAACCGCCGGCAAGCTGATCGAGCTGCTGCCCGACATTCCCCGCCAAACTTGGCAACTGTATCTTTACCGCCCCTACCACAGCATCACGCCGCAACGGGTGTTGCTGGTGTTCGATTTATTAACACAGATATTGCAGCGCTATTTTCCGGCGGTTAAAAACAAAATGCCTGTCTGAAACAGGCCGTCTGAAACCTAGAGATCTAGTAGCTTATTCTTCTATAAGAGTTATAATCAAATCTTAGAATTTTCTACCTAAGGTGGCTATATGAGTATGAAATTTTTATCTTCAGATATTACAGAAAAAGAACCGATCTCCATAGAACTTGCAGCCCAAGAAGATGACAAGCAGAAAGAATACAAAGCATTGTTACAAAAATGTCTAAATCAGATTTTGGATGCAGAAAATATCATTGTGCTTGCTGGTTCTGGCACATCATTAACCTTTAATTCTACTGAACCTACATGCATTGCCCCAGGTATGGTTGATTTATGGCATGCTTGCCGTGGAATGAATGAAAAAATATTTGATGATATTAGAAAGTATACTCACTATGATAACTTTGCTGGAAAGTGGGATGATGGTAGAACAGCTGAAGATATTGAATTATTCTTATCTAGATGTGATACATTTCTGACATTAGAAGAAGTATCCGCTACACGGCTAAAGCAGTTAAGAAAATTCATTAAAGATGCAAAAAATAAAATTCTAGAAGTTACTGATTTCACAGAAAAGATTACAAACTCACAAAGTTGGAAAGATCATGAAAAATTGCTTCGTGTACTAGGTAAAAGACAAGCTAAGCAAAAAAGATTGAAAGCATTTACAACGAACTATGACCTTGCATTCGAAACCGCTGCTTCCAATATTGGTATGACGGTAATTGATGGTTTTGAATATTCTATACCATACCGATTTAATCCGTCTTGGTTCAATTATGACATCGTACATAGAACACAATCTAGTGATAAATCAACCAGCTATTTACCTAATGTATTTCATCTCTATAAAATTCATGGTTCAGTTGATTGGATAAGAACCGAACAAGGTATCCAAAAAAGAAGAAATGAAAAACAGCAAGGTGAACCAGTTATTATCTATCCAAGTAGCAATAAATACCAAACATCGTATGAATCACCTTATTTAGATATGGTATCCAGTTTTTTAAATGCGATACAGCAACCTAAAACCGCTATTTTATGTTTAGGTTTCGGGTTTAATGATAAACATATCAATAATGCTATAACTATGGCATTAAGAACAAATCCTGAATTATTATTAATGGTAGGAACCCGATCTTTATTTGATGAAAAAGGATCTTTCAATAAAGAAATTCGCTCTCTACTTATGAATGCCGTAAAAGCTGGAGATTCAAGAATTTCTTTAGTTGATAGTGATTTTTCTACTTTTGTAAATCAGCTACCAGATAGAAATAAATCAACACCAGAAGAAGATATTTTTAAAATCTTTCAAGAGCTCGCAATGGGGAATAAATCATGAATAATTGGTTCTCACCTTGTGATGTTACACGCAGAGTTGGCAGCCTTATAGAAATATCTGCAACAGAAGCCAAAATAAACTTAACCAAAGCTGGAACAGGCGAAAAAGTATGGTTATTGGGCAATCGTATTTCAATTGGTGAAGTCAATGAATATGTGTTTATTGATTGTGGACAAGACTGTATTTTAGGCCGAGTTATAAAAGTTTGGTTAGAAAATGGCGAAAGATTAAGCGTTGATAGTTTAGATGATAGCTATGCAAATAATAGCCCTATTGGATTGGTTCAATTACTAGTTAGCGTAGATAGCGAAACGGGCTTTAACCGTAAAGGGATCAGACAATACCCTAAACTGGGTGCTCAAATTTATTCAGCTCATCCAAAGCTAATTTCATTATTAGCAGAAGGAAAAATCAATAATGCTAGTGATGATATTGATCTTCCTATTGCAGAAATAGTAGGCGATTCATCTGTTACGATAAATCTTACCCCTGAAAAATTATTTTCTCGACATTGCGCTATTTTAGGCTCAACAGGTGGTGGCAAAAGTTACACTATGGCAAATCTCATCAATAATATCTACCAAAACGGCGGTAAAGTTTTATTATTGGATGCAACGGGAGAGTATGCAAATTTACCTTGTGAGCACTATTATGTTGGCGAACATCCTAATGCAACAAATCAAAATAAAGTTACCTACCCACATTGGATGTTTACTGATTCTGATATAAGAGCTTTGCTTCGCCCATCGGCTGGAAGTCAAGCTCCTAAATTAGAAGAAGCAATTCGGAGTCTAAAAGTTGTTACAAGTTATTGGAAAATCTCAAATCATGGATTATCTATTACTCAAACATATAATTTAGAAAAATCAGAAAAATTGAAACAACCGTTTGAAAATGCTGTAAAAAATATTACTAGCAATATGATGAATATTCCATGGAGTTTTTCTAATTTAGCTGAACAGATAATTGCAGAGTGTGTATATCCAACAGCAGGGACAATCAATACTCCAGACCCTACAAAATGGGGAAAACGAGCCGATAATGACATTGGGTATTGCTTAAGCCTAATATCAAGAATTAAAGCAATGCAAAATAATCTTCATCTAAAATGGATGTTAGATTGTGATCATACTTTAACAACTATCCCAAGTATTATTGATAGTCTATGCACATCAAATAACAAAATCATTCGATTAGATTTGTCTGCTGTTCCATTTGAAGCTAATGCTCGAGAATTATTGGTAAATGCAATAGGACGAAAATTGCTTTCTTGTGCCAGAGAAGAAAAAATTTCTTATGAAAATCCTTTGATTGTATTTATTGATGAAGCTCATCAATTCCTAAATAAATCTATTGGCGATGAAATCAGCAAAATGAATTTAACGGCATTTGGCGACATAGCAAAAGAAGGTCGAAAATATGGTTTAAACGTTACGATAGCAACACAACGTCCAAGAGATATTCCCGAAGATGTATTGAGTCAAATAGGTACTTTGATTGTTCACCGACTAACGAACGAAAAAGATCAGGAAACTGTGAAAAAAGCTGTCGGATCTATCGACCATCGCTCAGCGTCCTTTTTGCCTGTATTGGGACAAGGTGAAGGCTTATTGTTAGGCGTGGATTTTCCTTTCCCAATGAAAGTAAAAATTAAAATACCTGAGTTTAAACCTGAATCGAGAAGTGCTTCTTTTTCTAAGGTTTGGAAAAAGAACGAATAACGGCTTTCTATTCAATAATAAAATGCCATCTGAATTTAAGTTTCCGATGGCATTTTTCACTGCTATGTTAGTAAAAACATCCCAATATGCTGATGCACAATCCCATCAATATTCTCCTGCCAAAAATCGTCCATGGTTATCACATATTTCGGGTAATTATCCGCAATGGCTTGTAGTGGTGAAAATTCACGCTGAACGGTTTGATCGCTTTCCAATTTATACGCCACTTGGATATAGATTTTTTCATTCTGTTTTTGTGCAATGAAATCAATTTCTTGAGTGCCTAATTTACCGATATAAACCTGATAGTCACGACGTTTGAGTTCTAAATAAACCAAATTTTCCAAAATGCCCGAAATCAAGCTGGTACGAAAACCCATCGTGGCATAAAGCAAGGACACATCGCCCAAATAAAATTTTTCTTGGGTTTTTAAAATCTCTTTACCTTTGATATCAAAACGCTCGACACGGTGCAAAATGAAAGCACTTTCTAAGGCTTTTAAGTAGTTATAAACGGTGTTTAAATCCACTTTTCGCTGTTGGCTTTTGAAATAATCCGCTACATTTTTGCCTGAAAACGTGTTGCCGATATTATCAAA
>NZ_JAUNHL010000085.1 GCF_030523955.1 Neisseria sp. | reverse complement strand
CGTACTACTTGTACTGTCTGCGGCTTGCTGCCTTGTATCGAAAGTTAATTAAATCTGCTATAGCGGCGTACAAAATCGTTCTCTTTGAGCTTTGGCGCAGCAACGCCTTCGCGAAAGTTAATCCGCTATATCAAAAACTATGGATAACACCATCAACGGTTCCCATCACTGTCTTTTTTGTTCAGCTTTGTATCCCCATGCTCCCTGCCGGTCAGATAGGTCGCCAACAATGGAAAAAAAGCCGCCAATACACAGGAAACGCCAATCACCAATAGCGCAATCGCACCGGCAGGCTGGCGTAACAATTCATGTACCCATTCACCCTCACCGAAAAGCGTCATGATGCCGGGAATAATCGCAGCGAGGCCGCAAATTAAAATAATGATGGATCCAATATGTAAACGCATAACGGTACTCCTTTCATTACCGGGCAGAAGAACAACGAGATTCTTTGTTTTATAAATTTAACACCTTGTTTTCATTGGATCCAGAAATATTATTCACACTTCATCAAGCTTGATTGGCCATCGGATGGTGAAAATTTCTAGCAGAACATTTGATATTATCTATCATTATCCGATGCGCCATCTTTGTGATGAGGCGTATAATGCTACGAGAAAAGTTCCCCGAACAGATACCGCCCGGAATTCATATGCCATATCTCAGCATAAAACACTTGCATAAGGCCGCAAAAACCTGCTTTGATTTAGCCCGGCAACGTCGCAGAAACAAGAGTAATACCGATTAGCTTGCAGTATGCATTCACATAAAATCTGTCGGGCAAAAAAGACCGTTTTAACCACCTTCGTCAGAAAACCTTAATGTTTCCGGCGTATATTTGTGCAGCGTGACAAACTTCTTAGCCCCCTAAAAACCGATAAACAAAGCTGCACAATAAAATGTTTTCGGTTAGCAGCACAGAAAGAACTTATTTATGAGCAGTATGATCTCACCTGAAAGCACCGTCCTCGTATTAGATTTAGACGATACGCTTTATCCAGAACATTGTTACAAAATCTCCGGTATCCGATCAGTTTGCAACACCATCGCCTCCCTTTACCCGCGGTACAATGCCGAAACCTTGTTTGAGAGCCTGGATACATTGGGCGCATGGCTGGATCAACTATGCAACGATTGCGGGCTTAACGCCTCCGAAAAACAAACCCTATTGTGGCAATACCGCCTGCACATCCCTGATTTATCAAGCTGCATGCCATCGGAACAACTCAAAGACCTGATATCCAGATTCAGCGCCACCGCAGTGATCTCAGACGGCCGCAGCATCACCCAACGCTTGAAACTCGCCGCCTTAGGTTTGCTCGAACGCTTCGATCTGGTGCTGATTTCCGAAGCCACTGGCGCCGACAAACCTGATGACAAACGCTTTTTACAGATCGAAAAAACCTGGCCCGGCAAACAATATATCTATATCGCCGACAATACCGCCAAAGATTTCATCACCCCCAACCGCTTAGGCTGGAAAACCTTGAGAATTACAGGTATGCCCAACGCCCTCTACTCGCACAACGAGTCTCATTTTCCCACCGAATACCGCGCCCAAGGCCATTTGGACAAACTCGAAGATTTGGCTGCTTTACTAAACCCCGTTGACAATTAACCGGCGAAGCGGTTTTTTGAGGCAAAAATCCGCGTATGCACGTGGTTTGCCCGATGGGAAAATGCGGTCGTGCCACCCGCGATCCCGCGAAGATATTTATTCCATCAACAGAAATGCCTGTCTGAAAACTTTCTTTCAGACAGGCATTTGTTATAATGCCCCTCTTTTTGCAAGGAAAGCTTTTATGTTCAAATACATTCTGCCGGTTTTGGCATTACTGGCCGCCCCGTTGGCGCAATCGTTCGAAGTGAAGGCCGGCAACTGGCAGTTTGCGCACCGCATTTCCTGGCAAGAGCGCGAGAGCAAAAAAACCGATTTCGTAGAAGGCACCGAAGAAATATGCATCAGCCGCAGCGCCGCCGCCGATTATGCCAAAGCGCAGGCAGCCGAGCTGCAAGCCGACGGCTGCCGGATTGAAGATGCAGAAGAAAACGGCGATGCCGCCGCCTTTCGCGCCATTTGCGAAAACCGGCTGACCTTCCGAATGAATTACCAAAAACTTTCCGACAGCCGTATCCGCGTCCGGCAAGTCGTCGCCAACCCCAACGGCAACGATTATGTGGCGGAAGGAGAGATGCAACACCAAAACGACGATACCGGCCAATGCAGCGATTAGGGCCTGTCTGAAAAAACAAACGAACTTTTACCCCGGCCGTACCGTCAACCGGAAAGCCGATTATTGATTTGAGATATAAATATGCACCACCAACCGATTTCCCGTTTCGCTGCCGTCGCCCTGCTGGCCCTATTGGCCGCCTGTAGCAGCAAACGCCCGCCGAGCACCCCGCCAACGACCGGCAGCAGCGGCGGCTACGTTCCCATCGGCAGCGCGCTGCCCACCGGTATCCGTTTGCCGCACGGCACGGTAGTCAATCCCGAAGGCGCCACCGTCAGCTACCGCGCCGTCGACCACCACGCCCTGCCTTCCTGGACGTTCCAAAACTTCACCAACAGCCTGATTTCCTTCAAACAAGGTTGTACCAAACTCAAAGCGCGCGCCGATTGGTACAATGTTTGCGAACAAGCCGCCCGTACCCCCAACCTGCACTTCTCCGCCAAACACTTCTTTGAAAACTACTTCACCCCGTGGGAAGTGAGCGACAACGGCCAGCTCGGCGGCACCATCACCGGCTATTACGAGCCGATTCTAAAAGGCGATACCCGCCAAACCAATAAGGCCCGTTTCCCGATTTACGGCCTGCCCTACGACTTCATCAGCGTCGACTTACCTGCCGCCCACCGCAGCAGCCGCGGCATCGTGCGCGTAAAACCCACCGGCAACAACAAAGGCGCCATTGCCGCCGACGGCACCTTCACCGCCAATCTGGCCGACTTCCCGATTACCGAACGCAGCCGCAGCATCAAAGGCCGTTTTGTCGAAGGCGGCCGCTTCGTACCCTACTACACCCGCGCCCAGATTAACGGCGGCGCCCTCAACGGCAAAGCCCCGATTTTAGGCTACGCCGAAGACCCGGTAGAACTCTTCTTCCTGCAAATCCAAGGCTCCGGCCGCCTGCAAACCCCGTCCGGCCAATTTATCCGCTTGGGCTATGCGGATAAAAACGAGCAGCCTTACGTTTCCATCGGCAAATACATGGCCAACAAAGGCTATCTGCCGTTGGGGCAAACCTCGATGCAGGGCATCAAACAATGGATGCGCAACAACCCCTCGCATCTGGCCGAAGTGTTGGGACAAAACCCCAGCTATGTTTTCTTCCGCAAACAGGAAGGCGAAGACTTAGGCCCGATAGGCGCACTCGGCACCCCGCTTAAAGGCGAATATGCCGGCGCCGTCGACCGCCACTACATCACGCTGGGCGCCCCGCTGTTTCTCGCCACCACCCATCCCGAAAACGGCCGCGCCCTCAACCGCCTGATTATGGCGCAAGACACCGGCTCGGCCATTAAAGGGGCCGTTCGCGTAGACTTCTTCTGGGGGTACGGCGACGAAGCCGGCAACAAAGCCGGCAAAATGAAAAACACCGGCTATGTGTGGCAACTGCTGCCCAACGGCGTTAAGCCGCAATACACCCCGTAAAAGAACCGGCCAAACCAATGCCTGTCTGAAAACTTTTGGATTACAACCATACACAAGTGTTTCAGACAGGCATTTTTATGGGCAAAAATCCGTTTTCCCGTTAAACGGCCTCTAAAAACCTACACTTTCTTAAACTTTTCTCGCATAATATTACCCAAATTCAGCATCAAGAGAATTTTTTTCGGTTCACCCGGTTTTTTACACATTTAATTTCCAAGAGGTATCCATCGTGTCCGATTCATCATCCAAACGCGAAACCTTCGCCAGCCGCCGGGCATTTATGCTCGCCGCCATCGGCTCGGCGGTAGGTTTGGGCAACATCTGGCGTTTCCCCTATATTGCTTATGATAACGGCGGCGGCGCTTTTATCATTCCCTATCTGATTGCCCTGCTCACCGCCGGCATACCGCTATTGTTTCTCGACTACGCCATCGGCCACCGCTACCGCGGCTCGCCCCCGCTGGCCTTCCGACGCATGGGCCGCTGGCTGGAGCCCTTCGGTTGGTGGAACGTACTGGCCAACGTTATCATCTGCATTTACTACGCCGTCATCATCGGCTGGGCAGCCAGCTACACCTATTATGCATTAACCGGCGCATGGGGCAGCGATCCGCAAGCCTTCTTCTTTAAAGAATATCTGCACATGGCCGAGGGCGCAGACGTCAGCCTTAACTTTGTCGGCAAAGTATTGGGCCCCTTGCTCGGCGTATGGCTGTTTACCCTGCTGATACTCGCACTGGGTGTACAAAAAGGCGTGGCGCGTGCCTCCACCTTCTTCATGCCGCTGCTGGTCGTGATGTTTATGGTGATGGTCGGCATCGCGCTCACCCTGCCCGGCGCCGCCAAAGGCCTCGACGCCCTGTTTACGCCCGATTGGTCGAAACTGTCCAACCCCGGCGTATGGGTTGCCGCCTACGGCCAAATCTTCTTCTCGCTCTCGATCTGCTTCGGCATCATGATTACCTACTCCTCCTATCTGAAACCGAAATCCGACCTCTCCGGCACCGGTTTGGTAGTAGGCTTTGCCAACAGCAGCTTTGAAGTATTGGCCGGTATCGGCGTATTCGCCGCACTGGGCTTTATGGCCACTGCCGCCGGCAAAGAAGTGAGCGAAGTTGCCTCTTCCGGCATCGGGCTTGCCTTTATCGCCTTCCCGACCATCATCAACCAAGCACCGTTCGGCGCCCTGATCGGCCTGCTGTTCTTCGGCTCGCTGGTGTTTGCCGGCATCACCTCGATGATTTCGATTGTGGAAGTGATCATTGCCGCCGTGCAGGACAAACTGCGCCTGAGCCGTATCCCCGCTACCTTGCTGGTGTGCATCCCGATGGCCGTGATTTCCGCACTGCTGTTCGGCACCACCACCGGGTTGCCGGTGCTGGACGTGATGGATAAATTCGTCAACACCTACGGCATCGTCGCCGCCGGCTTCATCTACGTACTGGCCCTGATTGTCGCCCGCAAACTACCGATACTGCGTAACCACATCAACGCCGTGTCCTCCTTCAAAGTCGGCATCATCTGGTATCTCTTTGTCGGCGCCACCGTTGCCATGCTGGGCTATATGCTGTTCCAAGACACCCAAAACCTGCTGGCCAAAAATTACAGCGACTACCCCGATTGGTTCCTCAACCTGTTCGGCTGGGGTATGTCCGCCGGGCTCGTCGTGGTAGCCCTGCTGCTCTCCCTTCTGCCCTGGCGCATGGAAAGCAAGTTTAACCCCGACGAAATTCACAAAGGAGACCACCAATGAGCACCATCGCCATCGTTATGATGTTGGTTATGATTGTCGTGATCTGGGGCGGTTTTATTCTTTCGGTATGGCGTTTGCCAAAAGAATAAAGCAACCGGTTTAACCCAGCGTAAAGCAAACAAATGCCTGTCTGAACGTTTTTCAGACAGGCATTTTTAAATGTTTGGCAACCGAATGTATATAGCGGGTTTAATTACTTCGATACAAAGCAGCAGGCCGCAGACAGTAAACACGTACGGAACCGATTCTGTTGCCGCTTTAACGGCTTGAGCCCTTTGCAAAATTCTTTTCGATAACTAAAAACACTTGCGTCATGCTCGGGCTTGACAAGATATCAATAAATTCAGGATTAAAAACTTTTTTGCAAAGGTCTCGGCTTGCAAAATCGTTCTCTTTGGGTTTTGGCGCAGCAGAAACTTCGCGAAAGTTAAGTTACTTCACTATAGTGGCTTAACCGCACCGCTAAAACCCTACTCTTTCCCATTCCTCCAACAGTGCCGGACGGCGCGGTTTGATGTTGTTCTGCACTTTGATTTCCGCCGCAAATGCATTCACCGCCTGCTGCTTTGGATAACGGCTGGCCAGCATTTTCAATTGCTTGGCCAATTGGCGGTATTGTTTGCGAGTGTGAGCCTTAGAGATTTCCTTATCGAAAACCGTCAAATAGCAATCGACAATCTGCGCATGATACGGCTCGGGGAAGGACGGGCTGAAATGATCCAGCGTTGCCAAACTCAAGCCAGCATATTGTTTCAATACCGACAGCAATAAATCAAATTTTTGCTCATGCTGCAAAATTTCGGCGCTAAGCCAAGCACTTTTGGCCAAACGCGCCAGCAGGCGCTCAAATTCAGCCGGCCATTCGGCCTCGGAAAACGTGGCTTTCCAAGCCTGATAATGTGGCAGCGAAAAATCGTCTTTATGAAATGCCAAATCCTCTGCCAAGGCGCGGATATCCGCACCGGTTTGCTGCATTACCGCAAACAGTTGCAATTTCCAATCATGCAGGGTGCCCAAGTGCCCCTTCGCCCCAGCCAACGCCATACCTTCGCGCAACAGCCGTTCGGCCTCCGCCCAGTTTTGTTGCCCGACTGCCTGCGCCACGGCGATTTTACGAAATTCGGGCAGATAAAGATGCCGTTCAAACCAATCCTGCGCGCCCGTATCATCGCCCTGCGCCTGAAACAGCTGCCAACGCGCCATCGCCCAAAACTTGCTATTCCACTCGTCTACCTTTGCCAAGCGGGTGTCCACATATTTTTGCCACACCCTCCATTGGCCGTTTTGCTGCCAGATTCGGGCGCGAATGTGATAGAGTTTGTAGCCGCTGTCGCCGTATTCAAAATAACGATCATCTTTCAAGCATTTATCCAAACAGCGGATCAGACTTTCCGGCGCGTTTTCGCGAGTGGTCTGATCCAACAACTCAACCGCACCATCAATAGCATCGGCCAAAATACCGTCGGAATCATCCATTCTTTCATACGCTCGAATCAGGCGCGGCATCAACAGCGGCAAAGCATCGGCAACCGCCGCCTCACCATCCTGCGCCACCTCGCCCAACCAATCTTGCACCTTTATACCCAAATCCATGGCATCGTAATAATCATAGCCGGCACGGGCGAACATTTGCTTGACCTGCTGCTGATAGATTTCCTCACGCTTTTCAGGTTGCAAAAAGGCGGTTAAACGCTCCCGTACCGTTTCGTCTTCAGCCAAGCGCAACAGCATTTTGCGTAAAGCCGCCTCATCCGCACGAGCCAATAAATCCACCAAAGATTGCGATACCCCCTGCGTTTCAAGCCGCGCCCGCAGCGCATACCACAACGCCGCCATATGCTTGCAAGCATCATCGTAAGGGCAATCGCAGCCACCGCTTTGAATGCGCAGCCCTTTATCCAGTTTCAGCCATACCGAATACATTGCCGAACCGCGCACTATTGCCTGATAACGCCCGGCAGCCGTTTCACGAATTTCCAGCACCTGGCCATGATCGAAATAATGCCGGCCGCGATCGGCAATATGCGGCGGGAAAATATCGGGTAAACGGATAGGATTACTCATAACAAACTTTCTCCAAAGTGGAACCGCTGCCATGATAAACGGAAATACGCTACCCAAACGAAAATTTGGTTTCCCGAATCACCGCCGCCGGGCTTTAAAGATACGCAAAGACAGCATTTTCCAAAACCGTAAATCGGCCGATTAAACATGAAAACGTCTGAGACCTTTGCAAAAAACTTTTTAACCCCTTGAATTGACAATATAAGCACAACAAATCCATCATTTCACGCGAGTTGCGTTGCAATGCAAGTACCCGGTCATACAGTGTCTGCCGGGCAGAAAAGCACTATCGGCAACGGCGAACCCGTTGCCGCCCCAAACCCAAGTTCGCCTGTGCGCTGCGCTTGGTCTGCATACAGGAAAAGCTACCGGATCAGCAATAGTCACCCGAACAAATCGAGGTGCGCATGAAACACGAAAACAGTACCGCCTGAAAAATCAAGCTTTCAGACGGCGTAGAACCAAAAGCAGATAACCTACCAACGCGTGTGTGTCCAAAGGCACACACGCTGCGCTTACCCAAAGCATTAACATCTTATTTTTTTGATTCCAATTCATTAATTAATTCTTTTAAGTCTTGCTCAGTTTGAGTGCTAAGTGTTTTAGCGTACGGCTCAAATCTCTTGGCAATATCAGTAATAGTTTCTCCTAACACCCGAATAAATAAATTCTTATCTATTCTTTTAGTCTCCAAAGAAAATCTTACATGCTCTAAATAGTTAAGTACCAATACAACAGATTGCTTGAAGTCTTCATTGCTTTTAATTTCGTGTATCAAGTCATTATCTGATGTGTCAGATTTTTTTTCTTTTGCTTTTCTTGTCCATTTTCTAGCCTCTAAATAATGAGGATCATCCCAACGCGACAAAAGATCAAATGTGTTTTCAATAACAGCAGCCCTTCTTTCCAAAAACATATTTGCAGCAGAAAAATATGTAGACAAAACAACTCCGCTACCACCAAGGCAGAGTAAAAACATTTTTGCAGCCTCTAATATAGCTGAGTTATTTTCAGAGATAGGGGCCTCATAAGCTTTGATAGTTATAGTCAATTAAAATAAGAGCTCCGTAGTAATGCAGTCATAAAATCTCCCACGGCAGGTAAAACTTTCCGCAAATGCTTTTTA
>NZ_JAUNHL010000019.1 GCF_030523955.1 Neisseria sp. | reverse complement strand
GGCCATTTTTTTCTGCTGGTAAGGGGGGGAGTAAAGTTTGGAATTCTTATTTTAACTCACTATAAAAGTCTCAGGCATGCTCATCAAGCTGACTTACCGTTTTTTATCACCGCACGGTTTCCCTCAATCGGCTAACGCCGTTCCAAGCTACACGAGTGTTTTCATACACCCGGCAAGCGGTTCAGCCGTACCGGCAAATACTGTATAATCTTCCCTTTCCTATTACAGGCCGAACGGTCGCGCACTTTTGGTGCACACTGCTCAGCCGCCCGACGTTGCAAAGATTTTATGGCCAACACACCTACTCCGAAAAACCGTCACGCACGAAAAACCGTTTCCGGCAAAACCCCGGCCGCCGAAAAACCGTTGCCGAAAAAAGTGGACATCACCCCGCCCAAACGCCCCAAAGGCGTGGTCAGCAATAAAGAAAAAAACAAACGTTCCGAGCACATTGCCAATCTGATCAACGATACGCTTTGGCTGCTCGGCTTGGTGGCCACCATTTATCTGATGATTTCGCTCGCCAGCTTCTCAATGAACGACCCTGCCTGGTCGCGCAGCGTGCCGCAACAAAATACCCTCTACAATATGGGCGGCCTGTTCGGCGCTTATCTGGCGGACATCGGTTATTACTTGTTCGGTTTATCGTTTTGGTGGGTAGTTATCGCCTCGCTGGTTTTTCTGGTCAAACACTTCCGCCCACTGCAAACGCCCGAACACAAACCCTATAACCTCGGCATTGCCGCCGCCGGTTTAACGGTGCTGCTGATTTGCAGCCCGATGTTGGAAGTGTTGGCCTTCAAACAGGAATTGGCGGATTCTTTACCTGTCGGCGCCGGCGGCCAAATCGGTTCCGTTGTGGCAGCCGGCACCAGCTGGCTGCTGGGCACCACCGGCAGCCTGTTGATTGTATTGGTGGTTTTGCTGCTGTCGGTTTCTCTGCTGGCACAAGTTTCCTGGCTGGATCTGCTGGAAAAAACCGGTAAAAAATTGGAATGGAGCTGGCAGCGCCTACGGCGGAGAAAAGACGGTTATCTGATGGAAATGCCGGATGCCAAAACCACCCGCCGCATGGTCAAAGAAGCCAAAACCATCACCGCTGATCCGATCCCCAGCTTGGAAAACAGCATCAGCAACCGCAAGGCGGTTCCCGTATCGGTGGCGCCGCCAGTGCAAACCAGTCTGTTTGACGAAAAAGGTAAGGTCAGTGAACCTGTACCCGCAGGCGAATATGCCAAACCGGCGGCAAACTTATTAAGCCTACCTACCGGCGAAGTGCGCCCGGTTAACCCGGAAACGCTACAACAAACCGCCGAACGCATCGAAGCCAAGCTTGCCGAATTCGGCATTGAAGTACAAGTGGTCAGCGCCACTGCCGGCCCGGTGATTACCCGTTTCGAAATCGAACCGGCGCAAGGTGTGAAAGGCAGCCAGATTGTCAATCTTTCCAAAGACTTGGCACGTTCGCTTTCGATGCAGGCGGTGCGGGTGGTGGAAACCATTCCCGGCAAAAATACCATGGGCATCGAGTTGCCGAACGAAAAACGCCAAGAGGTGGTGCTGCGCGAAATCCTCACTGCGCCGGTGTTCACCGATGCCAAATCCAAGCTCACCGTAGCATTGGGCAAAGACATTTCCGGTGTACCGGTTGTTGGCGATCTGGCGAAAATGCCGCACTTGTTGGTGGCCGGTATGACCGGATCGGGCAAGTCGGTAGGCGTAAACGGCATGATTATGTCGATTCTATTCAAAGCCGCACCCGATGAAGTGCGCTTCATCATGATCGATCCGAAAATGCTGGAGCTGAGCGTTTACGACGGTATCCCTCACCTGCTCTGTCCGGTGGTTACCGATATGCGCGAAGCCGGCCAGGCGCTCAACTGGTGTGTGGCCGAAATGGAAAAACGCTACCGTTTGCTGTCGCACGCCGGTGTGCGCAATATCGACGGCTTCAATAAAAAAGTGGACGAATTGAAAGCCGAAGGCAAACCGCTGCTCAATCCGTTCAGCCTCAACCCCGACGATCCCGAACCCTTAGAAAAGCTGCCCTTAATCGTGGTGGTGATTGACGAATTGGCCGACCTGATGATGACCGAGCGCAAATCAGTTGAACAGCAGATTGCCCGTTTGGCACAAAAAGCGCGCGCCGCCGGCATCCACCTGATTATCGCTACCCAGCGTCCGAGCGTGGACGTGATTACCGGCCTGATTAAAGCCAATATCCCCACCCGTATGGCGTTTACCGTACAAAGTAAAATCGACAGCCGCACCATCCTCGACCAGATGGGCGCCGAAGACTTGCTGAAATACGGCGACTTACTGTTTCTGCAACCGGGCAGTGCCGAACCTACCCGTATGCAGGGCGCGTTTGTTTCCGACCAGGAAGTGCACGAAGTGGTCTCCCACATCAAACGCCAAGCGCCTGCCAATTACATCGACGGCCTGCTCACCGGCGAAGCGGTGCTGGAAACCAATCAAGTGGTCAATCCCAACGCTAACTCCGATGAACTCTTTGACCAAGCCGTCGCCTTTGTGCTGGAAACCCGCAAAACCTCGATTTCGTCGCTGCAACGCCAGCTGCGCATCGGCTATAACCGCGCCGCCAATCTGATGCAGGCGCTGGAAGAAGCCGGCGTGGTTTCACCAGCCGATGTAAGCGGCAGCCGCAAAATTCTGGCTCAAAAAGATAATTTATAAACCGAAATAAAGAACTCTTGACCGCTTTAGCGGTCGATTAAAATAGCGCCTTTCAGACAGGCATCCGGCTTTGTACTCCCGCAATACGGTATAAAGCCCATAACAAACGCTGAATCAATCAAAACCGAGGCTTCTTAATTCCGGAGAGAATATTGATGAATACCAAAATCCTGCTGCTGCCAATCGTAGTCCTGCTTGTGGCCTGCGGCGGCAAAACGCAAGAGCAAACCGATGCCGCATCCGATGTCGTACAAGCCGCCAGCGACTATGCCGCCTATTCCAGTGCTTCCGACACCCCTCCGCCCGACATCCTGCCCGATGATGGTGGTGCTTCCGGCGAAATCCATGCCGATAACCACCAAGGCCAATACGAAGCCACCTACCAAGGCAACGGCAAAACCGTACATGCCGTTTACGAACATGCCGACGGCGTGCCGGTGGTGCGTTTAACCGAAAACCAAAAAACCATCGTACTCAAGCAAACCGACGCTTGGGCCAATGGCGCCGCCTTTAGCAATGGCAAACAGACCTGGGTTAACAACGGCGAGAGCGCCGATTTAGAGCAGGAAGGCAAAAGCATCACCTTCAAATTGGTTTCCCCGGTAGCCAACCCTGCCGTACCGGCCAGCGCCGCCAGCAATTAAACATCTTGATTGTTTACCGGATGATAAAAATGCCTGTCTGAAACTTTTCAGACAGGCATTGCTATAGCGGATTGAATGACTTCGATACAAGGCAGCAACGCCGTAACGAAAGTTAAGTTAATCCGCTATATTGCCCGATCACCCGTTTGATTCCATAACACTCTCCAACAGACTATAATGGCGTTCCAATACCCTTTGTTAATCAGGATCAAAAATGCCGCATTATCAGCCGGAACCCGCTCTTCTTGCCCATGCAGCACAGCAAAAAACCGCTGTTCTGCTGCTGAACCTCGGCACGCCCGCCGCCGCCACCGCCGAAGCAGTACGTCCTTACCTACGCGATTTTTTATCCGATCCAAGGGTAGTCGAACTGCCCAAAGCCTTATGGCAGCCGATACTGCACGGCCTGGTACTGACTACCCGGCCGAAAAAAAGTGCCCACGGTTACCAAAAGATTTGGTTTGAACAAGGCTCTCCGCTGGCGGTATACACCCAGCGCCAAGCTGCCGCACTGGCCGAACAACTGCCCGGCATCGTCGTGCGCCATGCCATGACTTATGGCTCGCCCTCCGTCGCCGAAACGCTGGCCGCATTAAAAGCCGAAGGCGTCGGCAACCTACTGGTTATCCCGCTCTACCCGCAATACGCCGCTTCCAGCACCGCCGCCGCACTGGATAAAATATTGCAACAACTGCTACAGCAGCGCAACATGATGAGCCTGCGTACGGTTACCCGTTTTTATAATGACCCCGGCTACATCAACGCCCTCAAATGCCAAGTCGAACAATATTGGGCGCAACATGGCAAAGGCGATAAATTGCTTATGAGTTTCCACGGTATTCCGCAAGCCGGCCACGACCAAGGCGACCCTTATCCGATGGAATGCCGCGAAACAGCGCGCCTGCTGGCCGCCGCGCTGGGCTTGAATGAACAACAATATTTGGTCTCTTTCCAAAGCCGATTCGGGCGCGCCAAATGGCTGGAGCCCTCTACCCAAGATATGCTGCAACGTCTTCCCCGCAAAGAAAACGTGCGTAAATTAGATGTGATTTGCCCCGGTTTTATCTGCGACTGCTTGGAAACCATGGAAGAAATCGCTTTGGCCGGACGCGAAGATTTCCACGCCGCCGGTGGCGAACAGTTCCACTACATTCCCTGTCTGAACGACCATCCCGCCTGGATAAGCGCACTGACCGACTTAAGCCGCCGCAACTTGGCCGGCTGGGAGCCGGAAAACCTAACCGGTGTTTAACTTTCAACATCCCCTAAAGTGAGAAATCCCATGATAGCCATCATCGGCGGCAGCGGCCTCACCCATCTGCCCGAGCTCAATATCACCCACCGCCAGATTGTTCGTACACCCTACGGCTTGCCCAGCTCGCCCGTTATTTCCGGCAAACTTGGCAACCAATTTATCGTGTTCCTTGCCCGCCACGGCCTCAACCATGCCATGGCACCGCATGAAATCAACTACCGTGCCAATATCTGGGCGTTACATTCCTTGGGCGTAAAAGAAGTTATTGCCATATCCGCCGTATCCGCCATCAGCCCTGATATCGAATTAGGCGCGCTCGTGCTACCCGATGATTTGATCGATTACACCTACGGTCGTGATTCCACTTTCTTTGAAGGACAAGACAAAGAAGTGGTTTATACGGAATTCGACCCTCCTTACAGCAACGCTCTGCGCCAAGCTTTGCTGAATCATGCCGCCAGCCGGAATACTCCCATTCTGGCGCACAGCGTCTACGGCTGTCTGCAAGGGCCGCGCCTGCCCACTCGCGCCGAACTGCGCCGCTACCGCAACGATGGAGTCGACATCATCGGCATGACCGGTATGCCCGAAGCTATTTTAGCTAAAGAATTGGGAATGAATTTCGCCCATCTCTGCGGCGTTATCGGCCAAAACGACGGTCACCAGCATTCGCCCGACTTCCGCAGTCTTCACACCCACTCTGCCATTCGGAAAATACAGCAGCTATTGGTAGATATGTAAGTTTCCGCCAATGCCTGTCTGAAAACAAACAGCACACCTTTTCTACATCTAAAATTTCAGACAGGCATCATGCCCAAAACAAAGCCCCGGAAAACACTCCGGGGCTTCAGCTATTTCAAACACTTAACGTTCTTGTAACGCTTGTTTCATACGTGTAATCGGCTTGATCAAGTATTGGAAAACGGTTTTCTCTCCGGTTTTTACATCCACCGTAGCAATCATACCCGGGATAATCGGCATCGCCTTACCGTTTTTATCTTTTAAGCTATTACCATCGGTTTGTACCAAAATACGGTAATAAACCTGATTAGGATCCAATTTGAGTTGGTCGGTACGCGCTTGATTACTCATGGTATCCGGGCTAATCAAGGTTACCTTACCATCGAGGCCGCCATATATCGCATAATCGTAAGCGCTGATTTTCACCACCGCCGGCAGACCAGGATGGATAAAGGCCACATCACGCGGGTTGATATAGGCTTCTACCAACAGTTTGTCGTCCAGCGGTACGATGGTCATAATATCCTGACCGGCATTCACCACACCGCCGACTGTATTGATTTTGATGTCTTTCACAATACCGCGCATCGGTGCACGTACCAAAGAACGGTCTACCGGATCCGCTCGCATCGCCATATTTTCTTTGGCCTGTGCCAGTTCCGATTCGGACTGAACCAGTTGGTTATTTGCCTCTTCGGCATATTTGTTACGGCGTTCGGCCATTTGCAATGCCAAGTCATGAGACTGGCGCTGCATACGCAACAGCTCTACTTCTGATACCACACCCTGTTTCACCATGGGTGCGGTAATGCTGATTTCACGATCAAGCGATGCTTTGCTGTTGGCCAAATCGCGTACCGCTTCGATTACCGAGCGGCGGCGAGCCGCATATGCAGCCTGTTCGCGTTTTACCAACTCTTCGCTAATTCCTTTTGGGAAGGTTAGCTGCGTACCGTAAGCTTCGGCACGCAAGCGCGCTACCATTGCTTCCAAGTTAGCTACTTTGGCTTCACTCTCTCGCAATACTGCCGAACTGCGGGTATCGTCGAGTTTCAGCAACACTTGGCCTTTTTCGACTACATCACCTTCTTTTACCTTCATTTCCGTGATGATACCGGGATCCAAACTTTGAATCACCTGTTCACGGCTACTCGGAATCACATTACCTTGGCCGCGGCTAACTTCTTCCAGCGGGCTGTTATACGCCCAAATAACAAACACCACCAAAAATACGGCAAACAGCACAATCACCCAAAACTGGCCGTGATGCTTTTCTTTCTGCAACGCAGCATTCAAATCATTGACCAATTGCAAGTCGCTTGATTTGACGCCTTCTTGCTTATCATTTCCACTACTCATCATATATACCTGAGATTAATCGGTTTTATTCTTAAATATCGACCTGATGGTGCGACGGTTACGTTTAGGCTTGTACACCAGCTTCTGCGGCAATTTGGCTAGCCACGGCCCCTCCCCCCGTACGCTCCTCATTTTGCATCAATTTCTGTAATACCAAATCACGCGGGCCGTCCATCACTACCTTACCGTTATCCATCACAATAATACGGTTTACGATCTGCAAAACTTGCGGACGATGGGTAACCACCACCATGGTTTTATCTTTCGCCCATTGTGCCAACGCATTAAGCGACATCCGTTCGGTAGCCTGATCAAGCCCAGTGGTCGGTTCGTCTAACAGCACTACACGTGGCTGACGCAAGGTCATGCGTGCCAAGGCGATAATCTGTTTCTGTCCGCCGGAAAGACCTAAACCATCTTCACCCAAAGGCATATCCAATCCGCGCGGATGATTGCGGATAATGCGATCCAGACCGAAGCGTTTCAATGCAGCCAATAATTCCTGATCAGTTGAAAAACCATCGCTGCGCGCTAAATCCATATTCTCGCGTAAAGTACCCAAAAATAGGCGGGGAGACTGGCTGAGCAGCACCACTTTATTACGCAGGAAGTTCGGATCAATCTGACGCATGTCTACGCCATCTAAAGTTACATTACCAGAAGATCCATCGTATAAACCACTGGCCAATTTCAGCATGGTACTTTTACCGCTGCCGATTCTACCTAATACCCCTACTTTTTCACCCGGTCGGATGGTGATGTTCAAACCAGATACTGCAGGCGCTCCCTCTTCCTGATATTGGAAGCTCACATTCTCAAAGCCAATATTGCCCTGTACGTTATCCAGCGTAATGTATTTACGCTCGGGATTACGCTCAATAGGACGCTCAACAATATTATTCACACCAGCCAACGCTAACTTAGCCTGTTGCAAACGGGTTGCTAATCCCGCCACCTGAGCCAGTGGAGCTAGGGCACGACCGGATAAAATTACTGAAGCAATCAAGGCACCCATGGTAATACGGTTATCCGGATTTTCTGCATGAATCAGATAAGTTCCTAGAATTACCAACCCTACAGTGTTCAGCTGCTGCATTACCACTGCAAAATTCACCATAAAGTTACTGGTGTCTTTCACTTTAATGGCAGACGCAGAAGTTTTAGCTGTATATTCATCCCAACGCTGCTGCGCCCAAGTGGTTGCATTATTGGTTTTCAGAGTTTCAATACCTTCCAAAGCCTCCACTGCCAAACCTTGGCGCTGCGAAGATTCTTTCATTGATTCGTTAATATAGCGTGACAGCGGACGTTGAACCAAGAAGCCGACAATAACTACAATTGGTATAATAACCAAAGGAATTAATGCCAATTGACCGCCTACAATCCAAATAACAGTAATGAACAACAACAAGAAAGGCAAATCTACCAAAGTCAGCAAACTAGCACTTGTCATAAACTCACGCACAGACTCGAATTCACGCAGGTTATTAGCATAAGAACCTGCAGAAGCAGGACGATCTGCCAAACGTAGCGCCATCACTCGACGGAACAAAGCTGAACTAATAATCAAATCTGCTTTTTTACCTGCAATATCAGTTAAGTGACCCCGTATCATTTTGGCAGCAAATTCAAACAAGTTGGCCAACACTACACCGATACTCAGCACCCACAGGGTTTCATAAGCTTGATTAGGAATTACACGGTCATAAACGTTCATCACATACAGCGAACTCACTAAAGCCAAAAAGTTGATGATGAAAGTCGCCAAAATTACCTGATAATAATAACCTCTGAAACGCCAGATAACTTTCCAGAACCAGGATTTAGGCAAATCGTATTCCGGTAATTCCGAACGTACGTCGGATACCATTTTCGGCTTGATGAACCAAGCATATCCAAGATAAAGGTCATTGAGCTGGTCATGATCCAACTCCTGAGACAAGCCGTCTACCTGACGGATATGGTAAGTCCGCTTTCTTCCGCTGCCTTCAATCTGGGTAATCACTGCCGCTTCTTCGTTACGAAGAATAACCACCACCGGTACCGCCAATGAAGGGATATCTTCCAAACCGCGCTTGGAAAGCGTATTTTCAAAACCGTGACTTCTCAGAACTTCCCGCAAAGAATGGAAGTTAACGTTCAGCTTTTTGTCTCTTACCACCTCAGCCGACAAAGCGGCTTCCGAAACCGGTGCACCGAGAATCTGTGTGGCCAAAGCAATATGTTCAATAATGGATTTCATAGCAACTGTTCATTAATAGTTATAATTCAAATCTGTCTCAGATTTATTCTTGCGGCACACCCGCCCAATTTGCCACCTGTGCCTGTGCAGTCAGATATTCCAGAGCGGCATCACGAAAATCATTGCGTGCCGTTACATTTTCCTGTTCGATATTTGCTAATTCATTGTAAGCTCCCAAAACATCCGTTAAGGTTCTTCTGGACACCTTGAATTGCAACTCGTAAGCTTTAACAACTTCTTTTTGCGAAACAATATGTTGATCAGTAATACCGGTTCTCTGTTCACTTTGTGCCATATCAACTTCTGCGGTTTGCGCTTTTTCTGCTACCTCACGCAGAATTTGATCCAGACGGGCATTGGCTGCTTCAACCGTATGGGCATTTTTATCTACCGTATTGCGTGCGGCTTGGTCAAAAAGATTCCAACTCATATTTAAATAAAGCTGTTTGGAAGTAGTCGTCGCCAAGCCTTCGAGATTAATAGCCGGCAAACGGGCAGCTTTGGATACTTTCAATTCATATTTAGTGCTTTCCCGCTCAGCCATTTGTGCCTGATAACTGGGATTGCCGGCATTGTCTTCATTTTTGTAGCGATTCACCAACGAACGTGTCGTTTCGGATCTAAAAGGATCTTTCAAATCTTTAGCACGTAAAGGCTCAACTGTATATTTCGCCAAACGGCTAAGCGATAACTCCATGGTTCGGGTAAGTTGCGAAATAGTAGTTTGTACCTGCAGTTGACGCGTCTGTGCTTCTATCAACTCCGAACGGCGACCCGTATCGTATTTGGCTACAATACTCAAATCCTTAACCAGCTTATTGTGGCGCTCTAGGCTGCGCATATTCACATCAATTGACTCTTTCGCACGCAAGGCCGCCAAATAAAGTTTACCTATTTCGCTACCCAATTGTTCTTGGGTTTCGTAGTATTTGTAGGTGTAATACGCTTCTTTTTGCTTGTCGCGGTTTACCGATGCACTGATGCCGCCCCATGAATAAAGATTAACCGACCCCTTTAAGCCGATAGAGTCTTCTAAATCATCACTGGAATATTTGTTATCCTGCATCAAAACCTGAGTACCAACCATGCTAACCACCGGATAGTGGCCGGCCTTACTGGCTTTTGTAGTACTGTGTGCAGCAGCAATATTGGCTTTTGCTTCCAACAAAGATGGGTCGGCTACCAAAGATTTTTGCAATATCGATTGCAATTCCCGTGCCATAGCCGGCTGAATGGCCATAAACGAAATTATTAACAACAAATAATTCCGTTTCAACAAACGAGCCTTTTTAAATGAACGCTTTTGCATATTTTCGCAATTGAATAAATGAATCATGAAGTCTACCAAAGCGGCATCCTCGCCTTTCATTATTAAAGTAATGGGTTTAGACACCAACTTTTCAAACCAGTTCAGAATAACACTTTATAAGAATTTGTTCACGAATAGGCTGACAAATGGTATAAGCCACCTGATAAAAGTGTCATACAACCAACAGTATTACCGAGATGATATTCCGTTACATTTTACTCTGTATGGCATTAAATCACTGGAAATGATTAAGTTTGAAGCTTCGAACTGTTGCAAACCTCAAACACAACACAACACCATCTATACGTTCTCGCAGTAATATGCCTGTCTGAATCTTGTAATGAAAAACCCACTATCAAATAGTGGGTTTTTCATGTGCACTGATGCACTGATATGAGTTAGCGTTTTTTACCGGTTACAGTAGCAACAGCCAGATTAGAGTTACGCTTCAATGCAACGCTGGACACACCTTCCGGATAACTAACATCAGACAGATGCAAAATATCGCCAGCAACTACTTTTTCACAATTCAATTCCAGAGCAGCCGGAATATTTTTCGGATCCACAATAACTTCGACCGTCGTGCTCAACAAAGATACACGACCACTTTGCAGTTTAACCGCTTGTGATTTTTCCGCGTTAACGATGTGCAGCGGTACACGCAGCTTCAACGGTTTGCTTTCATCAACAATTTGAAAGTCAATATGCTGAACTTCCTGACGAACCGGATGGAATTGGAAATCACGCACTATTACTTTGTGCTCTTTTCCACCAACAGACAAATTGATTAAAGCAGTGTGAAAGTCTTCCTTGGCCAGCGCGTAATATACGGTTTTGTGATCAACGGCGATAGCAGTGCCTTTTTGGTCATCACCGTACAATACTGCCGGGGTTTGACCTTCGCGACGCAGGCGGCGGCTCGCACCAGTGCCCTGAGCTTCGCGGACGGTTGCTTGAATTTCGTATGACATAATTACATTACTCCAAAAGATTAAATAACCACCTTACACCGCGACCAGCTTGGGGTGGCAACAAATTACGGGAGGAACAAAGCTCCCGGCGCAACTATCTCTTCATTAAAGAGATAAGAAACTGATTCTTCATTACTGATGCGGCGTACAGTCTCAGCCAATAACCCCGCAATAGTGACCTGTCGTATTTTCGGACAGGCTTTACCGGCTTCAGACAGGGGTATGGTATCGGTTACCACCACTTGGTCTATATCCGACCCTGAAATACGATTGACTGCTTCTCCTGAAAAGACGGGGTGAGTAGCATAGGCCAATACACGTTTGGCACCGCGCGCTTTTAATGCAGACGCAGCTTTGCACAAGGTATTGGCCGTATCAATCATATCATCCACAATCAAACAGGTACGGTCTTGTATATCGCCGATGATATTCATTACTTCAGCCACATTGGCTTTAGGACGACGCTTATCAATAATTGCCAAATCGGTATTCAGCATTTTAGCAACGGCACGCGCACGCACTACACCGCCGATATCGGGGCTAACGACTGTTAAATCTTCTATACGTTGCTGCTGAATATCATGAATCAAAATCGGGGTGGCATAAATATTATCCACCGGAATATCGAAAAAACCCTGGATTTGGTCGGCATGCAAATCAACGGTCAGCACCCGGTCAATACCTGCCGAGTAAAGCATATTGGCCACCAGCTTGGCTGAAATCGGTACCCTTACCGAACGCGGGCGGCGGTCTTGGCGTGCATAACCGAAATACGGAATTGCTGCGGTAATACGACCGGCAGAAGCCCGCTTCAAGGCATCCGCCATGGTCAGTACTTCCATCAGATTATCATTGGTCGGCGCACAAGTCGGCTGTAAAATAAACACATCTCTACCGCGCACATTTTCCAACAACTCAACAGCCACTTCACCGTCGGAAAATTTATTTACCGATGCATTGCCAAGAGAAATATCCAAATGTTTGACGACATTTTGCGCCAATTGCGGATTCGCATTGCCAGTAAAGACCATCAGACTGTCGTAAGCTGCCATTTCGTTATCACCTGATAATAGAGTTTGCTTGCCTTCAGGAAACATACTGCTTCCTTTCACGAGGGTGTTCTTTCTACCCTTCCAATTATACGCAAAAACCCTAAGTTCTTCAAAAAAAACTTACCGTACAGATAAATTTTCGACCACTTAACTACCAAGACAAACGCAATAAAAGCGTGTAAGAAACTCACACGCTTTTATTGTTTATTGGCTGGGGATGTAGGATTCGAACCTACGAATGCCGGAATCAAAATCCGGTGCCTTAACCAACTTGGCGAATCCCCAAAAAGGTGTTGGCTGGGGATGTAGGATTCGAACCTACGAATGCCGGAATCAAAATCCGGTGCCTTAACCAACTTGGCGAATCCCCAACTTTTAAACTGCTTAGATATTAAGTAACGGATGTTGTGATAAACCCGCCACACAATAACTTTGATAAATTTCAGCTATCTGGTGACAAATTGCTTCTGCTTTACTTTTTTCCGGAAAAGTCAAAAACACACATGCACCAGAGCCTGTCATCCTTGCTTGCCCATATTGAGATAAGACCTTAAATGCTTGAGCGACTTGCGGAAATTCCTTCAGCACCACCGCCTGCATATCATTCCTAAAAGGCTGCAACGACAGGAAAGTCGGCATTATGCTGGGCTTTGAATCACGTGTCAAGTCTTGGTGCGAAAAAATTGCAGCCGTATTCACATGAACATCCGGCTTGACTACCACATACCACTGTTCCGGTATTTCCATATCGCACAATTGTTCGCCTACTCCTTTTGCAAAAGCAGAGCGGCCGAATATGAAAAACGGCACGTCGGCGCCCAGTTTCAAGCCGATTTGCATCAATTGTTCGCGATTAATATGGCACCCCCATAAGCGGTTTAAGGCCATTAATACGGTAGCGGCATCAGAACTGCCTCCCCCCAATCCTCCGCCCATCGGAATATTTTTGTGCAACCAAATATCTACACCTACCGTTACCCCCGTTGCTTGCTTCAGAGCGGCGGCTGCGCGGCAAACCAAATCTTGTTCGGGCGGCACGCCTTGCGTAGGCGTATGCAACCGAATCTGTCCGTCGCGTCGCACGGCCAATCCGACGGTATCGTACAAATCGATCAGGCAAAAAACGGTTTCGAGATTGTGGTAACCGTCGCTGCGGCGGCCGGTAATGCGCAGATCGAGATTCAACTTGGCCGGTGCGGGGAAAGTAGCGACATGCGGCGGCCATCTGGCAGGCCTCATGCTCCTCCCCTTGCGACGCATTGTTGCGGCGCAGCAGCATCGGCCGGTAATTTTTGCACGGTATCAAAAATCAGGCGTAGCGTTAGGCGCGAACTTTCCAGTAATAACTCGCGCGGCGAGCCGTCCGGTTTCAGGCTACGGCTGATGGTCCACTCGAATTGTTGCAAGCGGCCTTGCGGATCGATTTGATGCGGTACGCCTTTTACCCACTGGCCCTGGCTCCAAACATTGAGATATTGCACCGGCAAGGCATAACCCAATAAGCGCTCGCTCAATTCTTGCGCACTACCGGCCTCAAATACTTCCCCGTTGCTGTTTACCGCCAGCACGCCGCGGCTGTCTTGGCATAATTGTCCGACCGTACTGCCCAAAGGCGTATTCACATCGATGGTTTGTACGCCGTTTTGATAAGTCCAATCAAAATTGGCGTATGAACCTTTATCATTCATCTTTACCGCCATGCGGCCATCGGCATTGAAATCTTCCACGCGCCCCTGCTCGCGCCAGTCACCCATACGCGGCGCAACCGTACTACAGGCAGCCAAGATCAAGGCAGCGCTCATGACGGTAAGAAACTTATATTTGCTGCTGTTCATCAATCAACATCCTTTGTGATTTCATGTGCTCATAGACTCATCATGCCTGTCTGAAAATTGATTTTCAGACAGGCATGCCAAGGTTTACTTAGCAGCCGGCACCGGTACGCCCAAACGGCGTATGGTTTGCAACAACAGCGCACGTTTACCGTCTTTTTGCTTCAACCCTTGATTAAACACGCGTTTCGCATCTTCTTGCCGGCCTAGTTTCCAATAAACTTCTCCCAGATGCGCCGCCACCTCCGGATCAGGATATTCTTTGAAAGCAAATTCCAGATAAGGCACGGCGGCTTCGGTTTCGCCCCTGAGGAAATACACCCACCCCATGCTGTCGTTGATAGCGGCCGACTCCGGCTCCTGCTGATAGGCAGCCTGGATTAATTGGAAAGATTCATCCAGATTGGGATTGGGCAAAGACAATAAGGTATAACCCAATGCGTTCATGCCGCCGGCGGTATTCGGCCTCAACTCCTGATAACGGCGCAAATCGGCAATCGCTTTTTGTGGGTCGTTTAATTGATCTGCATAAACCATAGCGCGCTGATACAGGATATCGGCTATTTTTTCACTGTTTCCCGGCTGTTTGGCCGTACGGCTGTAAAGCTGGTTGAGTTCTTGCAAAGCCTGCTGCGGATTATTTTGTTTTGTAATCGCAAACAGTTGTACCCGCAGCAAATCATCATCGCTAAAGAAGCGGCCTTGCTGCTCGGGCAAAGAACGGGCGCGACGGGCAATTTCCAAGGCTTGGCGCCAATTACCCGCTTCCGCGTTAACAGATGCCTGCAATACTGCTTTATCGAATACGAAATCGGGCGATTTGATTTTATCCGCCCATTCCAGCGCCTGCGCAAACTGCTTGGCCTCTGCATTTCGCATGGCAGCGACTACCGCCGCACGGCTTTGCTGCTCCTGAGTGCCGTATTTATAAGCTTGATTCAAATAACCTAGGGTGGTTTGCAAATCGTCTTTCTGGTTCATCGACAAAAAAGCGGCTTGCAGATAAAGATCGCTATCGGGTTTTTCCGCCAAGAGCTTTTGCAATAAAGCATAAGCTTCGCGGTTTTTCCCGGCATGTATCATGCTTTCCAGCTTAATTTGCTGCCACATTGGCGAAAGTTTATCGGTATCGGTTTGTGCAAAAAAACGATTGAGGATAGCAGGTTGCTGCTGGCCGATTAAGCGCAAGGTCAGCTCGGTGGCCGGCAAAATGGAAGCGTCGAGTTCAGATAGGCGTTTCAAGGCCTGTATCGCTTCGTTTTCATCACCGGCGTAGGCACTATAAATCGCATCCGTAATCACCGCTTCCGGCATATCTGGGTATTTTTTCGCTTCGGCATGGACAACTTTATCGATTTGTTTGGCCAGCCCCGGACGCTGTACGCCGGCTTGCGCCAGCAACAGGAACAAGCGGCTGCGCTGATCGTCATCCGCATTGCTCATGGCATCGCGCATACCGCTGCGGATATTGTCCACATCACCGAAGGTTACGCTACGTGCCCAAGCCATACGCCTCTGTGCTTTACCCGGCACCGGCTCGGCCTCGCGCCATTTCTGATAAATCGCTTCAGCCTGCTCGTACGCATGCAGTGAAATCGCCATATCCATTGCCCGTTCAGCCACTTGCGGGTCTTTGCTGCGATCAAACATCACCATATAAGTGGCCAGCGCGGTGCCTGCATCACCTTTTTGCAAGGCCATTTCACCACCCATCAGCACAAAAATTTCATTGGTGCGTTTCACGATATCCTGGCGGCGTTGTCTCTCCTGTTCCCGCCCTGTTTCTTTAGTCACCTCCCGGTAATCGGATGCCTTAATCTCCGGCTTAGCGGCGGTTTCTGCTCCTTTAACATTTGCTGCGACGGCAGGTGCGGTCAGAGAAAACGCCAGCAATACGGCAGATACGACCGGGCGAAAACGGGTCTTCCAGAAAAACATAACATTTCCTTTAGCGGCAACAGCGGCTGGCAGCCGGCTGCATCAGAATTAATGCAAGAATAAAATTCAAAACGGACAATATCATCCACCAGATAAGGCCGTTACTTTATCACAAGCTTTTTTAACGGGGATAGTTTTACAAGAAATTAGCGCGGCCTCACCGTATGCCAACATTAGGCAACACAATGCCTGTCTGGAACCATTCAGACAGGCATTGCCCGCATTACTTGCAAGATTAAGAAAAGCTGTCTGAATACGTTTTCATTATCCTTTATAATCACGATTTTTCGGTTTTTTGCTTTCAAACCCATGCAGCAGCCCCTCCTTACCCGTTTTCTACAAAGCCTCGGCAGCGACAACGCAGCGGTTTCAGACAGGCATCCCAACCTGTTCGGCCGAGCCTTAGCCGATTACCGGCAGGCAGCGGTGTTACTGGCTGTGGTTTGGCATCGCCATGAGTGGCAACTACTGCTCACCCGCCGTGCCGATACTTTGCGCCACCACACCGGCCAGATTGCACTGGCGGGCGGACGGCGCGACCCGCACGACAGCAGTTTCACCGCCACTGCCTTGCGCGAAGCTCACGAAGAAATCGGCACGCCGCCGGAAGTCTGGCAAACATTCGGCGAAATGCCGCCGCGCTACACGCCCTCGGGCTACGCAGTGCATGCCGTACCCGCACTGGCCGAATCCTTACCCGCGCTCTCCATTAACCCGCAGGAAGTGGCCGAAGTATTTTATGTTCCCCTCACCGTTGCCTTGAATCCCAAAAATTACCAAACGCGCACCACCTTGTTCCAAAACCAAGCGCGCCACACCCCCGTTCTCCCCTACGGCGCTTACGATATCTGGGGATTGACCGGTTTGATTTTATTCTCGGCAGCAGAACGCTATCAGTTTTTTATCAAAGAGCATCCTATTATTTAAAACCACAAATATTTAATGCCTGTCTGAAAACGCAGAACCGACTTGAATTTCATTATTCGGCCTGCATCTAGCCCATCATCTTCATCCCAAGCAAACGAGACGATCCTTATGCCGGAGCTACCCGAAGTCGAAACCACCCTGCGTGGCATATCACCGCACATCCAAGGGAAAACCGTGGTGTCGGCCACCGTGCGCCAAACCAAACTGCGCTGGCCGGTTCCCGAAGATTTAAACGGCATTTTGCAACTGCAAAACGTGTTATCCTGTAGCCGCCGCGCCAAATACCTGATTATCCGTTTTCAGACAGGCATATTGTTAATACACCTCGGCATGTCGGGCAGCCTGAGGATTTTCCGCCAAGATAAGCACACACCGCCGGGAAAACACGATCACATCGACCTTCTTTTCGACGACGGCACCCTGCTGCGCTATCACGACCCGCGCCGCTTCGGTGCTTTTCTGTGGTATCCGGGAGCGGTAGAAACCCATCCCTTATTAACCAAACTCGGCCCCGAACCGCTGGATACGGAATTTAACGCCGGTTATCTGACCGCTGCCCTACACAAACGGAAAGGTCCGATTAAATCGGCGCTGATGGATAACGCCGTTGTGGTCGGCGTCGGCAATATTTATGCCAACGAAAGTTTGTTTCTGGCCGGCATTGCCCCCAACCGCCCTGCCTCAAGCCTCACCGCCCCGGAAATCGCCTTGTTAACCGAAACCATACGCAGCGTATTGCAACGCGCCATCGAAAAAGGCGGCAGCACCTTGCGCGACTTTGTCGACAGCGAAGGTAAAAGCGGCTACTTCCAACAGGAATACCGCGTATATGGCCGCCACCGGCAACCCTGCCTGCAATGCGGCACCCCGATTGAAAAAAGCATCATCGGCCAGCGCGGCACTTTCTACTGCCCGCACTGCCAACAATAACCCCAAACACAACACGAGTGATTATGTCTTCCGCCAAAACCTCCCTCGGCACCCGCCTGCTGCGCAGCCTGCGCATCGTGCGTTTTCTGTTTACCGCGCTGTGGCGCCTGCATAATATCGATCCCGACAACCCGGTGCAACGCGGCCGTGTCATCAACGCCATCGGTGCCCTAGGCTTACAGATTCTAAATGTCAAACTTGAATTCGATCACAACGAAACGGCCGCCGGCGCCCCTGCCAAGCCGGATAACGGCCGTGGTATGCTGATTGTGGCCAACCATGTTTCTTGGCTGGATATTTTCGTCTTGGCCACCCTTTACCCCTGCAGTTTTATCGGCATGCAGGAAATCAAGCGCTGGCCGCTGATCGGCACGGTGGCACGCAACGCCGGCACGGTGTTTATCAACCGCAAAAACCGCAAAGACATCGATCCCATCAACGCCGCTATTGCCGCTTCGCTGAAAAAGAGCCAAAACGTGGCCTTTTTCCCCGAAGCGCGCACCAGCGACGGCAACGGCGTACTGCCTTTCAAAGCCGCGCTGTTCCAGTCTGCCATCAATGCCAACGCCCCCATCCAGCCTGTGGCGTTACGCTATTACGATGCAAACGGCCAGCGCACCACTTGCGTCACTTTCGACGATGTCAACCTGTTGCAATCATTTTGGCGCATCATTTCGATGCCGGAAATCCGCGTACGCGTCGACCGTTGCCAACGCATTTTCCCGCAAGACCATCCCGAAGCCGACCGCTTTTTATTAAAAGACTTGGCCGAACAGGCCATTTGCGAAAAAGTCTATGCCGACAGCCCTTTACCTTATCCTGCCGATACTGAAATAAACACCGTTTCAGACAGGCCTGTTGTTTAATAAATATTTCTTATTAATTTTATTTTTACAATAAATTATACGAATGTATTCGCTTTTAATATAATGGCAACACCTTTTACAGCCAAACCATGATTCACTATTTTTATTAATTTGTTTCTCATTTTTTATTTCAGGAATTCAATATGTCAGTTATCATCAAAACCGAACAAGAGCTAATCGGCCAAAACGTACCGAACGTGGTATTTCACACCCGCAAAGGCGATGCTTGGGTCGACGTTTCCACCGACGATTTGTTCAAAGGCAAAACCGTAGCCGTATTCTCACTGCCCGGTGCCTTCACCCCCACTTGCTCCTCCACCCACCTGCCGCGTTACAACGAATTGGCCAAAGAGTTCTATGCCCACGGCGTAGACAGCATCCTGTGCGTATCCGTAAACGATACTTTCGTGATGAACGCTTGGTTGGCCGACCAAGAAGCAGAAAACATCATTGTGGTACCGGACGGCAACGGCGAATTCACCCGTGGCATGGGCATGTTGGTTTCTAAAGACCAACTGGGTTTCGGCGACCGCTCTTGGCGTTACTCCATGCTGGTAAAAGACGGCAAAATCGAGAAAATGTTTATCGAACCGGTAAAAGACGGTGATCCGTTTGAAGTTTCCGATGCCGATACCATGTTGAAATACATCGATCCTTCTTGGAAGGCCCAACAGTCCATCACCGTATTCAGCAAACCGGGTTGCCCGTTCTGCGCCAAAGCCAAACAATTGCTGCAAGACCGCGGCTTGGCTTACGAAGAAATCGTATTGGGCAAAGATGCCACCACTACTTCTGTACGCGCCATCACCGGCAAAACCTCCGTACCGCAAGTATTCATCGGCGGCCAATATATCGGTGGCAGCGAAGAGCTGGAAGCTCACTTCGCTAAATAACCGACCTCAAATCAGTAGTATTTAAAGACAAGGGCTTGCTTCTCGGCAGCCCTTCTTTAAAATGAACAGGTCACATGGAAATTTACCGGCGGCCCGGCACCTTCGCAAAATCTCCAGATACGGTATGCCGTTCAAAGCGTAATAGCGCACCACACAGAAATGTACCGCAAATGGAAATTTTGCAAAGGTTTCGACTAATCGCATTAGCCCGAGCCAAATGTATTTAAACCGCATTTTTGTATTTTTCTCAAAAAGTGCGGGGCGGCCATATTAACAATCTTCACACTATCTGTTACCGAAAATACTTTTCAGACAGGCATTGCACAACCGTATAGTGCCGAAAGGAAAAACATGAAAAAAATCAAAGCTGATGTTGCCGTAATCGGCGGCGGAACCGCCGGCATGGGAGCTTTTCGCAACGCCCGCCAACACACCGACAATGTCTATCTCATTGAAGATCACAACTTCGGCACCACCTGCGCGCGTGTCGGCTGTATGCCCTCCAAACTGATGATTGCCGCGGCCGATGCACGCCATCATGCCCTGCATACCGATCCGTTCGGCATTCATTTGGACAAAAACAGCGTGCAGGTAAACGGCGAAGAAGTGATGAACCGGATCAAATCCGAGCGCGACCGCTTTGTAGGTTTCGTCTTAGAAGACGTAGAAGCTTGGCCCGCAGAACGCCGCATTTTAGGCCGAGCCAAATTCATTAACGAGCACACCCTCCAAATCGACGACCATACCCAAATTGAAGCCGAGCGTATTGTGATTGCCACCGGTTCCAGCCCCGTTGTTCCGCCGAAATGGAAATCCTTGGGCGACAAACTGGTCATCAACGACGATGTTTTTGCATGGGATACCCTTCCCGAAAGCGTGGCGGTATTCGGCTTGGGCGTCATTGGCTTGGAGCTTGGCCAGGCATTGCACCGTCTGGGCGTAAAAGTCGAGATTTTCGGCGGCAGTACTTTCGGCGGTATTTCCGACCCTGAAGTATTGGCCGAAGCCAAAGCGATTTTCAGTGAAGAAATAAACTTATACTTAGATATCGACCGCGATAAAACCGAAGTCAAATTGAATGATGACGGCAAGGTGGAAGTCAACTGGATAACCAAAGAACAAAGCGGTACTTTTACCGCCGACTACCTGTTGGCCGCTGTCAGTCGCCGACCGAATGTAGACAACATCGGCTTGGAAAATCTCGATATTAAGCTGGATGACCGCGGCGTTCCGGTTGCCGATCCGCTGACCATGCAAACCAGTATTCCGCATATTTTCATTGCCGGTGACGCTTCCAACCAAATTCCGTTACTGCACGAAGCCAGCGACCAAGGAAAAATCGCCGGCGACAATGCCGGCCGTTATCCGGAAATTGCCCCAGGCCTGCGCCGCAGTTTGATTAGCGTTATATTCAGCGACCCGCAAATCGCAGCCATCGGTAATCGCTATGGCGATTTAAGCAAGCAATATGGTGATGAGTTCGAAAAGAAAGTCGCCATAGGCGAAGTATCGTTCCGCAATCAAGGCCGCAGCCGTGTGATGCTGGTTAACAAAGGCAAATTACGTGTTTACGCCGACAAAAAAAGCGGCCGCCTGCTCGGCGCCGAAATCGTCGGCCCCGCCGCCGAACATCTTGCCCACCTCTTGGCTTGGTCTCATCAAGCCGGTATGACTGTACCGCAAATGCTGGATATGCCCTTCTATCACCCGGTAATCGAAGAAGGTCTTCGCACCGCACTACGTGATGTGAACGGCAAACTGGATAAATAACTACTGCTAAGGCCACATAAGCGAGATTGAAAAAACCACTAGGGTCTGCCGACAATTAACGCAACGGCGGTGTTTTTGGTCAAAAATCCCCGTCTGCGGCGTTAGGTAGCGTAGCGGACTTGCGAAGCTAAAATGCTCGCAAGGTGTTCAACCTTGCTGTGCTTTTTGCCTGGCATACGCGGTTTTTGCCTCAAAAAACCGCTTCGCCGGTTAATTGTCGACAGACCCTAGCGATACACAATTTTTTATCACTTTGTGACGGTTAACATAGTGGATTTCTTTTAATTCGACCCATAAATTTTTTCATACTATCAAAATCCTTTTTCAGACAGGCATATGCCTATCTGAAAAAGGATTTAATATATTGATCACTATAGCCGATTAACTTAACTTTCTTGAAGGCTTTGCTGCACCTTAGCTCGAGGAGAACGATTTTGTAAGCCGTACAGAATCAGTTCCGTACTACTTTTACTGTCTGCGGCTTGCTGTCTTATATCGAAGTAATTAAATCCGCTATACTTACCATAAAGGCAATGCCTGTCTGAAAAAAAACACCGTAACCTAAACAGTAACGGTGTTTTTTTCAGACAGGCATTTACACCTTCGACTCTTTTACCTTTTTCGGCAAAATAAAACACATTTTCAAGCCGTTCGGTTTTATATTCTCGGCAAAAATCTTACCACCGTGCTGACCGACGATATGCTTGGTCAGAGCCAACCCCAAACCGGTACCGGGCTTATTGGCACTACTATCCGCACGATAAAAGGCAGTAAAAATATGCGGCAATTGGTTTTCCGCCACCCCATGGCCGTTATCAATTACCTCAATCATCCAATTACGTGTATCCTGATGAAGTTTCACATTAATGACACTGCCCTCAGGGCTATAGGCCATCGCATTACGGATAACATTATCCAAAGCACGGTAAAGATAACTCTCGTTAGCCTGCAAAGTAGCATCCTCAGGTACTTTTTCCAGCTTCAATACGACTTCTTGCCGGTTTTTCAATGCTACGGCCTGACTATCTTCCACCAGTTGGCGGATAAACGGTACCAATTTCAGATTTTCTTTTTCCATCGGAATATTGGCGGTTTCCAAACGTGAAAGCGTCAGCAATTCGCCTACCAATGTATCCATTCTTACCAGTTCGTTCTCCAAGCGCTGAAGATACTGCTCCTGCTTTTGCGGTTGCGCCTGAATCAAACCGACAATGGCCTGCATTCGCGCCAAAGGAGAACGCATCTCATGAGAAACGTGATGCAGTAAATGACGCTCTTTCTCTACCAACTTTTGCAATTGCTGTGCCATTTTATCGAACTGGCCGGCAAGTTGCGATAACTCATCGTCCCTATCGTCTATCTGCTGCGCAATACGGGTTTCCAATTCACCGGCTGCCAATCGGTTCATGCCCCGTCCCAAAATGCGGATGGGCTTGGTAATGTTGTTGGCGAGAATATAGGCAAGTAGTAAACCGACCAGGAAAATAAAACTTAGGATAATAATTTCATGCCAAACCGGGGCCAATGGCAAACCCGGAATAAACAACGGGCTGACCGGCTTATCGCTCTGATCATCCGTTCCTTTAATGAAAAACAAATATTCCTGCCCCAAACGATCATATTCTATATGCATCATATCCGAGCTGGGATTGTTGAGTGCATTCTGGCGCGCCACCTCAATCAGGCGTGGATCCAATCGACGACCAAGAATATCGCGATCATCATCACCGGCAATCATAAAGACATTGCGGGAAATCGGATGATCCCGCCATTCCTGCAAAATATCTTTGGCACCCTGCTCACCGCGCGCCTTAAACGCCGACACCATACTATTGAGCAGCGTGGTTTCAATGATGCGTTGCTGCCGATAATGGTTTTCGGCAAAGGTGTTCTGTACCACCCAAAAAGAAAAACTCGCCACGAATATCGCGCAGATAATCACAGCGCAAAACGTGGCGAATATGCGTTGAAACAGTTTCATTTAAATGGCTGTTCTCAATCAGTTTTTAACAAATAAATAACCCAAACCGCGAACTGTTTGAATCAAAGAGGCATCACCGAGTTTATGACGGATACTGGAAATATGTACATCAATACTACGGTCGAACTTAGCCAGCTTGCGATCCAAAGCTTCAATAGACAAAGTCTCTTTGCTGACTACTTGGCCGGCATGACGCATCAGCACTTCCAACAAATTAAATTCGGTACTGGTCAATTCCAGTGGCGCTTCTTTAATGGTAGCCTGGCGCTTGGCAGGATAGAGTGTCACATCGCTTACCGAAATACTATTGGGTGCACCGCCTTGATCATTGGCGGAATTTTGCGCACGGCGCAAAATAGCGTTGATTCGTGCCAACAATTCACGGGGAGTACACGGCTTAGGCACATAATCGTCGGCACCCATTTCCAAGCCGATGATGCGATCGATATCGTCGCCCTTAGCGGTCAACATGATAATTGGAATGGTGCTCTGGCTGCGGACATTTTTCAGCACGTCCAAGCCATTCATCTTCGGCATCATGGAATCCAACACGACCACATCGTATTGGCCGGACAAAATTTCCTGTACGCCTGCCTCGCCGTCGGGCACGCTGTGTACATTCAAGCCTTCTGCGGTTAAATATTCTGTCAGCAATTCGGTCAATAACGCGTCATCATCTACCAATAAAACACGGCTCATTGTGCTATCCTTTTTTGTTCTTTATTCAATATTGTTCCAAAGTCGTACCTGCCGGCTATAAGCCCTTTCAGGCAGGCCTCCCTTAAGTCGGAACGCGCTTAATCTTAACATGGCTTACATTGGGTTAGGTAGCATATTTCCCAAGGCTTTTGCGCTTTTTTTCAATGAAGGCAACCGCCTTTACAATCCAAGTATCATTTATCGGAAGCAGCTTGTTGCCATTCGCAACGCTGCATATCCGGCAATATCCTCGCTATATCCGCGCATGCCTGCTTGGCCTGAGGATAAAGCTGGGCAAACCGCGCATCTTGCTGCAATGCATTAGCATATTTGCTCATCAGCTCGGGATAATAGCGGTAAACTTTGTCCAGCCATGCCAAAGCCTCCTGATGTTTGCCCTGCCGTTCGAGATAAAGCCCATGATAAAAAGCCAGGCTGTACGGTCGCTGAACGGCTAATTCGCTGTGCACCCGTATTGCCCAATCCGGCACCTCTTTCATGTAGGCCAGATCACCTGTTTTCATTGCCAGGCGCATCAGAGTATTCAGTTTCAATAACGATTCGTTATTGTAAAGATACATCATCTTACCGGTTTCTTTCGCCCATGCATCTTCACGGCTCAGATTCGCTGCTTCCGGCTGAATGGCCATGCGGTAATAGGTATATTCCAAGCGGAACATGCCAACCAAAACCACCATCACCGCAACAAAACCGGCGAAACCTGCTTTGGTAATCATTTGCTTGCTTGCATCCTCTGCAACAGACGACACCACTTGTGCATCCTCGCCCAACAAAGCAAACAAAATAGTAAACATCACCAGAAAATAAAGGTACCACAACGGATATTCCAGCATACTGTGGCAAAGGCTTACCAATAACATGGCCAACACAAAGCCGCTTGCTTGTGTGAATCCCTTTTTCAAGCTGATCACGGCTACCACTACAAAACCACCTGCCAGAATCAAGGTACCGACGCCCCCAACGGTGGCCAGCAATTGCAGGATCAGATTATGACAGTGAGTAAACAATACCGAAGTATCATACGGGCGGTAACCTTCGGGTGAATTGTTAATCAAAAAGCTTTGATAAGCAAAGCCATCCCAACCGTGTCCGAGCCACGGTGCGCTTTTAAACGCCTCCCAAGCTTTCAGCCATTCGTAATAACGGCCGGAATGCGCAAAACCGGAACCACCGGCACGTTGCAACGCCGATTCAAAATCACTGCGCACAAAAGAGGTAACCAGCATGGGCGACACCACTTGCATCAGGCCTACCAAGGCCAAAGCAAACAGCAAAATCCCCGCTGCTTTACGCGAAACCTTAAACCACAATAGCGGCACCAACGGCAAAATCGCCATCAAGTAAACAAAAATCGTGCGCGAGCGGACGAAGCCCAACACCAATGCCAATGCCAGCAAGCAAATAACCGCCAAAACAGATGACATTTTCCTAGCCGACCACAAATAAGCAGTCGACAAAATGCCCCACATCATGTAATGGCCCAAATGGTTACGTTGGCCTATCTGGCCTGAAGACTCGCCGCCGGAATAGAAAATATAGCCGCCCCAAGGCGCCATCCATTCGGTTAACTGCAAAATCGCCACCATGCTTTGCAGTAAAGAACCGATTAACAGCAACCAAGCGATTATAGTCAAAACCTGCTGCTGGCCGTATTTAGCCGATAAGCCTTTTACCGCCCAATAGAGAAACCCGCAGATCAGCAACGCGGCAGCGGCGGAGTCATTCGGCCCTGTTAAGGGAAGATGCAGCACCCTCGCCTGCCACCAGACAAATACGGCGGCCACGGCAAAATAATAAAAACCCAAGGGCACTTTGATTTTCAGGCCGCCGCTGAAGGCCGTACCGACAAACAACAGCAATGAAGCTACCAGCGGCAACTGCTGTACATAAAAGTAGTAAAGATGATCCTCCCCCCAAGGGAAGGAAAAGCTGATCACCGCCAATACTGAAAACATCAACCACAACGGTAGTGCTTTCCATCCGGATAACAATGGTTTGTTTGAAGAGTCTAATAAATCCATGACATTTTCCCTATAACGCGGCCATTTTTCCTTTCAGACAGGCATCACGCTTATTCTCATTACTGTTTTATTTTATTTGGCTGTTAGCAGCCGGCGCCGGACATTTCTGCTCGGGATTGACCTTGGCATATTGTGCACACGCCTCATCCAACTGCGGACGCAAACCTTTAAAATTCTGATTGGCATCGATTACCGATGCATAATAAGGCATCTGGCTCGGATAATACTCATACATACGCCTCATCCAGCGGCTGCCTGCCTCCTTATCGCCATTACGGTAAAGATAAAGTCCCACCGTATGGGCGTTTGCATACGGCCTGAACACCATGGCCTGCTCTGCCGCCCTTACTGCCCACGGTTGGATGACAGGATCAGCCGGTGAAGCACGGCGGTTAAGCGATAATTGAGCATAGTAGCGCAGCATCGGCTCGCTACGCTCGATGCGCAACAATCCATCGATTTTCTCAGCTACCTGCTGCGGCGTATCGGTTTTCAACACCGTATCAAATTTCACCAATTCACTGTATACAAAAGCCAACCTCACTATCCCGGTAATCAAGAACACCGACACCAAAGCGGTTCCCCAGCGCACGACCATTGCCGGGCGCCCATCTATAATTCGGTTCGCAACCGCTTTTTCTTCACCAACCGGCTGAAGGCTCAGCATAATGCCGAACGGCACCAAAAAATACACATACCACAGCGGATACTCCAGCATCGAATGACAAAGCGTCACCGTTAGTAAAGCAAGCGGCAGCAATGATGTTTGCGACAACGGCCGTTTAAAATACCCCGACAACACCCAAGCCAACCCACCGAATACCAACAATGTACCGATGGCCCCCATTTCGGTAAGTAATTGCAAAACGATATTATGGCTATGAGTAAACAGCACACTGGCCGAATCATAGCGCCAACCGGTAGCAAACGCATTCACCAAAAAACCCTGCTCGGAATAAGACTGCCAACCATGGCCCCACAATGGGGCAGTCAAAAATACCGTCCACGCCCGGCTGCGTTCTACCGCTCTCGGTGAAGCAACAATCTCCTTATTGGCCACCCTATCAATTGCGCTGACGTAATCAATCTGCAACAGCGCCATCAATTTATCAAAGGAAAGTTGTACCAACACCACTATTGCCAGCGCAAACAACATCACCCACATCATACGCGCCGCTTCTTTACCCGCACGCCAGCGCCAAAACAATACCAGCAGAGCCAGCATGAAAATATAAATAAACAGGGTGCGCGAATTGACCATACCGAGCGTAGCCGCCAAATACACGACCAGCACCGCACCGAGCCAGTCCGGCACACGCTTCTGCGCCCACAGATAAGCAGCCGAAATCACTCCCCACATCAGATAATGGCCGAGGTGGTTGCGTTGTGCCAACTGTCCCATCACATTATTGGCGCTGCTGGTTAAAATATATCCGCTAAAATGATCCGACCAACCGCCAAATTGCAAAATACACACCACTGACTGCAACAGCGATCCGACAACCAAAGCCCAAGCCAATACGGCGCCGACCTTATCTTGCCCGACCGAAACTACCCAACCACGGCAAGCCCAAGCCAGCAGCGCAATCACCGCAAACGACCACACAGCCATATCGCTTACACCTGGAAACGGTAGCGCCATTATCCGTGCCTGCGCCCACCAGAAGGCTGCCAACAACAAAAAATACACACTATTGGCCGGTAAGCGCACATTCATTTTTCCGGCCAACGCACTTGTCAACACCAAGATCAGTGCAAACAGCAATGAGCCGCTTTCCAAGTAAAAACTCGATAAAGGCCCCTGCCGCCAAATCGACATAAACGGGGTAATACAAATCAGCGCAAAGCCGAAGGTTAACAAAGAAACGTCGGAATTGCGGTCGTAGGTTGTTATTCTGCTCACGCAGCACCTTTCTTGTGTTGTTTGGCAAAGGCCAAACACGAAATAAAAAATACCGTACTCAAACACAAAGCAGCCAGCGCACACAGCCGGCTGGCCCAAGCCGCATCAAACAAGCGCATGACTGCTTCGGCAACATAAAACAAAATCAATAAGCTCGACCATTGAAAAGTATAAAGCTTACCTTTCAAAATACCGGCCAACGGCAAACACAGCGGCAAAGCTTTCAAAGCCAACCAAGAGCCACCCGGCCGCAGCGGCGAGAGCCATAATTCCCAAGCAAGGCTCAGCGCAATCAAGCTGCACAAACTGATTACCGCCACCGGATGCGACCAATGTTTTTCAAAAACAGCCATATGTTTGCCAACGCCTTGCGCTTTAAAAATCCGTTATTTTATACCAAAATAAAAAACCATTCGGGTTTACCCGCTCAATCCGCACAACTTTTATCGTAAAGCACCATAAAGTCATGCCTTGTTGTCTGCTTAAACCATGAAAGAACATTGCCGGCCACCCAAGCAACCAAATCGGTTTATGCTATCGATATCACTTTTGGCTTCGTCTCCCTGCCCCATTATGGGCCGTTTCACTTATAGCGGATTGAATAGCAAGCCTGTGGGGAAAATTAATTAAATCCGTTATATATAGCGGATTCACACATTTCCGATACAAGGCAGCAAGCCGCAGACAGTACAAGTAGTACGGCAAGGCGTAGCAACGCCGTAGCGAAAGTTAAGTTAATCCGCTATAGAAGCAATCTACTTTAGAGTCCGTTTAAGCATTATTCTCTTTTCAGACAGGCCAAGGCTTTTGCAAATATCCATCACAAAAACAAATAATCAGGAAGCTTTTGCCAGCCTCCTGATTATTCAGATGATATTTTATTCACTCTGTTCCGGCATTTGCACAGGTTTAAACAAAGGCGCAAACAATAAACCCGCCTCATACAACACAATCAGCGGTATCGCCATCAGGGTTTGCGACAGCACATCCGGCGGCGTAATAACGGCCGCCACCACAAACGCCCCGACAATCACATAAGGCCGCGCTTTCTTCAGCTGTTCCAATGAAGCCACACCCATGCGGTGCAACAAAATCACCACGATGGGTACCTCAAAAGTTGCGCCGAATGCCACAAACATACCCAAAACAAACGACAAATACTTATCGATATCGGTAGCCATACTCACCCCCACCGGCGTTACCTTGGCCAGAAACTGAAAAATCACCGGAAACACCAGAAAGTAAGCAAACGCCATACCGCAGGCAAACAAAAAAATACTGGAAAACACCAGCGGGAAAATCAACCGCTTCTCATGCCGGTACAGCCCGGGAGCGACAAAAGCCCAAATTTGGTAAAGCGTATGCGGCAACGACAATAAAAATGCCGTCATCAAAGTTACCTTTACCGGCACAAAAAACGGCGCAATCACATCGGTGGCGATCATGCTGGTGCTCTGCGGCAAGCTTGCCATCAAGGGCTGCGCCACAAAGGTATACAGCTGTTGCGAAAACGGCATCAAGGCCAGAAAGCTCAACAGCAGCACTGCTACCGTCCAGACCAGCCGGCGGCGCAGTTCAATCAAATGTTCGACCAGAGTTTGTTCAGACACTTCTTTATATCCATCAGGAAAATCGGCAGCAGTCAATACCGTATATTCGGATACCGCTCTCTCCAAAATGCCTGTCTGAAACCATTAAGATTCGTTTTCAGACAGGCATTTCTCAGAAAATCAGCGCCCGCTGCGCACCCTCAGTTTAGGCCTCGCCCGATATTTCGGCCGCATATCCCGCTGCCTCATCATTGCCTGACGGCGCAACGATACCATATGCCGGATCGTGGGTTCGGGATCGGAAAAATCGGGAAAGTCAAAGGCATATAAATCTTCGCCTTCGTGAGAATCTGTGTCCTGCCCGCCATTTTCACCATTCTCCAGCGGCCTACCCTGTTCATCCACACCGAAATCGGCCGGTGTCTTCTGCGCAGGCAAACGCTCCCACGCCGGGCGCACATCCAAACCATCCGCAAGCGCATTCACTTCGCTGGTAGCCGAACGGTTTATATCCTGCACGCTTTCCCGCAGTGATTGGGCCGCCGATTCTACACTTTCTTTCACTTCGCGCAATTCGGCTGCCTCCACCTGGCGGTTCAATTCGCTTTTTACCGAATCGACATAAGAGCGGATTTTACCCAGCCAAAAACCTGCCGCACGCGCTACTTGCGGCAAACGTTCCGGCCCCAAAACCACTAAGGCTACGGCGCCTATCAGCAATAATTCGCTGAAGCCGAATTCAAACATTTACTTAGGCCTGTTTGTCTTTATCAGACTGATGCTCGATAACATCATCTTTCTTTTTGGCATTTTCAGCCTCAGAACCTTCGTTCAAACCCTGCTTGAAATCGTGTACCGCACCGCCCAAATCTTTGCCGACATTGCGCAATTTTTTGGTACCGAACACCAACACCACAATCACCAGCACCACCAGCCAGTGCCAAATAGAAAAACTACCCATAATTTACTTCCTTAATTTTCAAACTTGCTTAATCTTTTTTCTTTCAACAGGCAAACCTGCCGCTATTTTCAGACAGGCCTCAAACCTACCCGCATCATGCGGTTTACACCGGGCGGCCCATAATATGAATGTGCAGATGGAACACTTCCTGCCCGCCGCCTTTTCCGGTATTGATTTGGGTTTTAAAGCCGTTGTCCAACCCTGCTTGCGCCGCAATTTGCGGTACCTTCATCATCATTTTGCCCAACAGCGCCTCATGCTCTGGCCCGGCATGCGCCAACGAATCGAAATGCACTTTCGGAATCAGCAAAAGGTGAACAGGCGCGGCCGGATTGATGTCTTTGAAACATAGCATTTCATCATCTTCATAGACCACGCCGGCAGGAATTTGTTTGGATGCGATTTTGCAAAAAATACAATCTGTCATTCAGATGCTCCTACTCGAAATAAAAAACGTATGCACGTTTTCAGACAGGCCTGTTGCGGCAAGCATTGCGAACAACAACCGGTCTCTTACCTGCAAGATTGGCCTTATGCCAACACCGTTACCGCATCGCCAACGCGCAGCATACCGCTGTTGAGCGCAATCATGTTCATACCGAAAACCGCTTTGCGTGTTTTCGCCAAAGTTTTCAACGGTTCCTGCACCGGCGATTTTTCTCCAGTAGCCAAGTCCACCGTCGTCATCACGCAGCGGGTACAGGGCTTAAACAACTCGAATACCACTTCGCCGATGCGGATACGCTTCCAGTCTTCTTCCGCATAGGCCGTTCCGCCGCCAAACACCAGATTCGGCCGGAAACAGCGCATGTCCACTGCCTGCGCCAGCGTCCGGTTCAACGCTTCCAGCGAAGCCATGCCGGTCAGCAAATACGGTGCACCGTCGGCAAACGACAAAGGAGTTTGCGAATAAGCAAGCGTTCTGCGGCTGTTATCGCCCAAATAATGAATGGTTACGGGCAGCCCCAGCTTTTCGCTCAGCCAACGGTTAGCCGCTGCGCAGCCCGAATCCGCCGGAAAAGTATCGCCCCAAACCGTTACTTCGGTGCTTTGCCGCATACGGCCGGCCTCTACTATATAACTATCGCCGTCGGGAGCGGTCAACAGCACGCCTGCGTCCACCGGCCGGGCCTGCCACAGCAACAACTGCGGATAACGGCGCGCAGTAATGAATTTGCCGGCCTGATCGGTCAACAGCCACACCCTATCGTGCGGCAACCCCATCGGCCCGGCATATGCCGTCTCCAATGCAATACCGCGCATCGACTTAACCGGATAATAAACCATTTCGGCCAGCTTCATTTCGTTCCTTCCGATAATTGGCACCGACTACCCCAGCAGAGGATTGTAATACAAAATCAACTTCCCTGCCGAGCCGCTTTCTCCGCCAAGCCGGACAAACCTTGGCGGCGCGCCAACTCGTTAACCACATCCTCCACCCGCAAACCGTGATAAGCGAGCAAGACTTGGGTATGGAACCATAAATCGGCCACTTCATATACCAAGTGCTCGCCGCCGCCGTCTTTCGAGGCCATCAGTACTTCTCCCGCCTCTTCGATTACTTTTTTCAGAATCTTGTCTTCACCTTTGTGCAAAAGCTGCGCCACATAAGAAGCTTCCGGATCCTGGCCTTTGCGCGAATCAATCACATTTTGGATTGCAATCAATACCTGGTCATTCATGTTTCAACTTTTTCCGTATTTTGTAGAACGGCAAGCCTACGGTTTAGCCATTCCGTCAACCAAGGGGATGATAAAAAGCGGGACGCTGTATGTTTTCAGACAGGCATTAAGCCTGAGTTTTCCCGTATATCGCCGTTTCATCTTTCAATACTGCATCGACAACCTGCCAAGCCCCCTCGCGCCATACTCGATAGAAACAACTTTCGCGACCGGTATGGCAAGCGATTCCGCCGGCCTGTTCGATTAACATCACTACCGCATCACCGTCGCAGTCTAACCGAAGTTCGTGAACTTTTTGTGTATGCCCCGATTCTTCGCCTTTCATCCACTGTTTTTGACGTGAACGGCTGTAATAATGGGCAAACCCGGTTTCGGCGGTTTTCCGTAAAGCTTCGGCATTCATCCACGCCACCATCAATACTCGCAATGTTTTGGCGTCTTGGGCAATGGCGCATACCAACCCTTTTTCATCGAATTTTACGCCTTCCAATAATGCTTGGCTCATAGCTTCTCCTTTTTGCTCAGCATGATGCATACCCGAAACCGCTTGGTACAATCTCTCTATCTACTTCCACAACGCGCCGGCCACCGCCACCAAAGTCATCACAAACAATATCCAGCGCATGGTATTGGGCGACAATTTCAAGGCCAGCCGCACTCCGATTACCGCGCCGATGATATTGCCCACTGCCAACACGCCGCCCACCAGCCACCAGATTTTGCCATACCATATGAACACGGCCAGCGAAACGGCGGTAAACGCCAACGTACACACCAGTTTCAGCGCATTGGCGCGTACCAAATCATAGCACAACAGCCCGGCAAACAAAGGCAGCATCAAAAAACCCGCGCCGGCCTGCACAAACCCACCGTAAATTCCCGCTGCAAACAACAAAGGCCAAGCCCAAGGAGTATCCGCCACCTTGCGAACTTCGGCATTTTCAGGCGTCAACAACAAGCCGGGTTTAAAGAAGGTGATCGCCGCCACGCCCAACATGGTCAGCAACAAAGCCGGCTTGAGCACGCTGTTGGGCAATATCGAAGCCAGCAGAGAACCTACCAAACCGCCCAGCATCATCGGCACCAGAATGCCGCGCAAATCAGCAGTCGGCAGCTTGTCGGCCTGCTTAAAGCCACGGATACCGGCTATCGATTGAAAAAAAATGCCGACGCGGTTGCTGCCGTTTGCAATGTCCGGCGGCACACCGAATATCATCAGCAAAGGCAAAATCAGGTTCGAGCCGCCGCCCGCTAGAATATTGACAATACTGGCAACAATGCCAAGTGCAGCAATAGCCAAATAATGCCAGAGATTAAGATCAGCCATCATACTTGTCGTAGTGAAAATATATGAAATTTGTGGCGTGCCATTTTCAAACTAAAGCACTTAAAGTATGGTACCGAAAATTGAATCCGCTATAGATTCAGCTCTAAGAACACACATGCCTGTCTGAAAGACGTTCAAAGCTTTCAGACAGGCATATATTCGTCTTTTCTCTTCAAGAGTACCATTTCTACAAATATTTACTGACAAATCACTCTTAACCCTTGGATCTATTAAGACTAATCCACCATTCAGCGCACTTCAATTCCCGCCGCCTTCATCGCCGCTTTGGCTTCGCCTATGCTGACCTCACCGAAGTGGAAAATACTGGCTGCCAGCACCGCATCGGCTTTGCCCTCTTTCACGCCTTCAATCAGATGCTGTACATTGCCCACGCCGCCGGAAGCAATCACCGGAATATCCACGGCTTCACTTACGGCCCGGGTGAGCGGCAGGTTAAAACCGGCTTTGGTGCCGTCCCTATCCATACTGGTAAGCAAAATTTCACCCGCACCGCGCGCCTGCATATTTCTCGCCCATTCCACCGCATCGATACCGGTAGGCTTGCGGCCGCCGTGGGTAAACACTTCCCAACGGGTGTTTTCGGGGTTGACGGCTTTAGCATCTATCGCCACCACAATCGCCTGCGAACCAAAAAAACCGGCTGCTTCGTTCACCAAATCGGGATTGGTAACGGCGGCGGTGTTGATACTGGCCTTATCGGCTCCTGCATTGAGCAGACGGCGCACATCGGCCACGCTACGCACTCCGCCGCCGACGGTAAGCGGAATAAACACCTGCGAAGCCACTTCTTCAATCACATGCAAAATGGTATCGCGGTTGTCGCTGCTGGCAGTAATGTCGAGAAAAGTTAATTCATCAGCCCCTTCATCGTTGTAGCGCTTGGCCACATCCACCGGATTGCCCGCGTCGCGCAGACCGACAAAATTCACGCCTTTAACCACCCGGCCGTTATCTACATCCAAACAGGGAATAATGCGTTTTGCCAATGCCATACCATCCTCCAATCAAGCAAGGCCGACCGAGAAACCGGCCGGCCTGTCAAATCTGACCACATACCGCCTCAAACCGGCGGTATTTTATGAAACATAAGGTTGTACCCATTTGGTGGCATTCATCGCCAACCAATAATAGCCGCCGGCACCTGCCGCCGCATACAACAAGGTAGTGGAAAAGTTGGTAGAAAAGCGGTTAACCAGCCAAAATACCAAGCCGACGTAGGCCCATTGCAAACTCATGGATGCAAACCATAAGCTGTTGATTTCCGGTGCCTGAAAGCTGATTAAGCCGCGCATGACCATCACCAGAAACATGAACACCAGACTTTCCGTCAAAATACTCATGTCCCGCTCGGATGACCAGATCATCCAGAATGCCAAAACAAATGCCTCAAGCATATTTGAATTCCCTTAATGTAATGTTTGTTCTTGTTATTTAATCAAGCGTATATCTGTTACGCCAACAATTCATCTGCCAAGCGCTGCGCCTCGGCAAAATCGATGCTACCTTCATAAATGGCGCGACCGGTAATCGCACCGGCGATACCGCTGTCTGCAACAGCACACAAAGCACGGATATCGTCCAGATTAGTAAGACCGCCCGAAGCAATGACCGGAATCGATATGGCCTCCGCCAGTTTCTGAGTGGCTTCGATATTGACACCGCTCATCATCCCATCACGGCCGATATCGGTATAAATAATACTGTTGACCCCGTCATCTTCGAACTGCTTGCTGAGGTCTACCACATGATGTTCGGTAACCGTTGCCCAGCCGTCGATGGCCACCATACCGTCTTTAGCATCAAGGCCGACGATAATGTGGCCGGGAAACTCACGGCAGGCTTCGCGTACAAATGCCGGATTCTTCACTGCCGCCGTGCCGATGATCACATCGTTCAATCCCAATGCCAGATATTTTTCCACGGTTGCCAAATCGCGGATACCGCCGCCCAATTGCACCGGAATATGCGCCGACACCGCCGCCAGAATTTCCTCTATTGCAGGAAAATTTTTCGGTTCGCCGGCAAAAGCGCCGTCCAAGTCCACCAGATGCAAACGTCTTGCACCTTGTTTAAACCAATGTTGCGCCATTTCGGCCGGGCGGTCGGAAAATACGGTTGCCTCATCCATTAATCCTTGCTTCAAACGTACGCATTGACCGTTTTTCAAATCAATTGCAGGTATCAGTAACATGATTATCCGCTCGCCTTATCTGAGTTTCAGACAGGCATATGCCTGTCTGAAAGAAAATTAAATACCGATTCCGCTACCGGACAAAAACCTCTTGCCGCCGAATCTGATTTTCACACATTCTAACATAATTTTTTGTTTTCTCGCATATTCACCATAGTTATTTTTTACCTATCCCATTTGCTTTCAAATGCTTCGACAAAACAAGCGGAAAAATGTAATAAAGCGCCTCAGACCTGCCAATTCAAGAAATTACGCAACAACAACAAACCGCCGTCGTGACTTTTTTCGGTGTGAAACTGGGTGGCAAACACATTGTCGCGACCAACGATACAGGCAAAATCGTCAGGATAGTCACTACTGCCCAACACGATATCTTGGTCTTGCGGATCAAAATAATAGCTGTGGACGAAATAAAAACGGGTGTTGTCGGCCAAATCTTGAAACAAAGGATGAGGCTTCACTTGGCGCACGGTATTCCACCCCATGTGGGGAACCTTCAGTTTATTACCCGCCGCATCATGCCGGTTGGATGCAAAACGTTTTACGTTTCCGGCAAACCAACCCAAACCTGCGGTATTGCCTTCTTCGCTGTGGTCAAACAGCAATTGTGCGCCTACACAGATACCGAAAAACGGTTTGTTTTTCAAACCGTCGGCCACGGCCTCGCCCAATCCGCTCCGTTGCAGTGCCGCCATGCAGTCCGGCATGGCACCTTGCCCTGGAAACACGATTTTATCGGCCGCCATGACTTCTTCGGGTCGGTCGGTCAACACAATATCAGCCGGCACATCCGCCAGCTGCCGCGCCGCCTGCACCGACTTCAATACCGAATGCAGATTTCCCATGCCGTAATCGACTATCGCGACTTTCATTTTTTATCCTTTCAGACAGGCATTGCGATATGCCCATTATTCATCTGATTATACACAGCAACCATACCGGCCGAATCATAACAGAAAAACAAAACAGAGGCCGCAGCCTCTGTTTCCTTCCGGTTTTGCCCATCATCAGTGATTCAGAATCTTGGACAAGAACAACTGGGCACGTTCGCCGCGCGGCGTGGTGAAGAACTCTTCCGAAGTCGTATCCTCTTCGATTTTGCCCTGATCCATAAAAATCACCCGGCTGGCCACTTGGCGGGCAAAACCCATTTCGTGGGTCACACACATCATGGTCATGCCTTCTTTGGCCAAGCCCACCATCACGTCGAGCACTTCCTGTACCATTTCCGGGTCAAGCGCGGAAGTCGGCTCGTCAAACAGCATCACCACCGGATCCATAGACAACGCACGGGCAATCGCCACCCGTTGCTGCTGTCCGCCGGATAATTCGGCAGGATATTTATGCGCATGCGCGCTCAGGCCGACACGGTCGAGATAAGCCAAACCTTTTTTCTCAGCATCCGCTTTACTGCGCCCCAACACCTTCATTTGCGCAATCGTGAGATTTTCTTTAATCGACAAATGCGGAAACAATTCAAAATGTTGAAACACCATACCGACACGACTGCGTAGTTTCGGCATATCGGTTTTCGGGTCAGCCAGCGACACGTTGTCGACCACGATATCGCCTTTTTGAAATGGCTCCAAACCATTTACACATTTAATCAGGGTTGATTTGCCCGAACCTGAAGGCCCGCACACTACCACCACATCACCTTTGTTGATACTGGTGGAACAATCGGTCAGCACTTGGAATTGGCCGTACCATTTATTGACCGCTTTGATTTCAATCATCGGTTTATCGCTCATACTCTTAACCTTTTTTGCAACTGTTTCACACCATACATCGCCAACGAGCTCACCACGAAATACATGGCACCTGCAAAGATAATGTAAGGCGTCAGCAAATTCATCAAGTCACCGCGCACATAGCTTGCACGGAAAAAATCCACCAAACCGATGGCCGCCACCAGCGTGGTATCTTGAAACAAAATAATACTCTGCTGCAAAATCAGCGGCAGCATTTTGCGGAAGGCCTGCGGCAGAATCACCAAACGCATCGCCTGCGGATAAGTCATTCCCAAAGCATAGGCAGCATTAAATTGTCCTTTGGAAATCGACTGGATACCGGCACGCACCACTTCCGAGAAGTAAGCCGCTTCAAACAGCATAAAAGCAACCGCGCAGGAAGTGAAAGCCACATCGATGGTCAGATAATCACCGGTAATCAGTGTAAACATCATCGGCACGGCGTAATAGAACCATATCAGCACCAACAGCAGCGGCACCGAACGGAAATAGTTCACATATAATTTAGCCGCCGTCGATAAAATTTTGATTGACGACAAGCGTGCCAAAGCAAGGAGGGTGCCGATGATAATACCGCCGGCGACACCTAACGCCAAGAGACGCAAAGTTACACCCAAACCCTGTACCAAGCCGGGCATAGCAGTGGAGAGTTCCGCCCAATTGAATCCGTTCATGATTTACCCTCCGACATCAAACCGGGTATCCGGAAGCGGCGCTCCAAAACGCCCATAAACATCAACAGGCTGATATTAATCGCCATATAAATCAAAGTGGCATAGGTATAAATTTCCAAATTGCTCTGAGTATATTCGGCAATGGTTTTCACTTGGGAAATCAATTCGATCACACCAACCAATGAGGCTACGGAAGCATTTTTAAAGCAATTGGTCAATTCCGAGCCCAAAGGCGGCAGAATCATACGGAAAGCCTGCGGCAACAATACTTCACGATATACTTGCCGGGTATTAAAACCCAGCGCATAAGCTGCATTCGCCTGCCCTTTGGGCAAGGCCTGAATACCGGTACGCACTTGTTCGCAGATACGGGCGGCGGTAAACAACCCCAAACCGATACTGGCGGAAATCATGGCGGAGGTATTCGGTGCCAAATCGTTAAACCACCAGTTTCTCAGCCCCTCGGGCATGAAATCGGGCACAACGTAATACCACACAAACAGCTGTACCAATAAAGGGACGTTACGGAACAACGTAACATAAGCAGAAGCAATGCGGTTGGCGGTGTTGCTCGGCAGCGTGCGCATAATACCCAGCACGGTACCCAAAACCATCGCAATCAACCAAGCAATGCCGCCGATTGCGAACAACCAGCCCAAGCCGGTGACAATCCAGTTTAAATAAATTTCGTTACCGATGCCTGTTTTGTCCCACAACACGCCCCAGTTCCAAACATAATTCATATGTATTTCCTAAAACAGCAGCCGGAAAATAAAAACTGCCTGCCGGAAAAGCCCGATAGAATCGCCTCTTTACTCCTTGCTTTTTGCATCCTTACCGGCAAACGGTAGAGACGTAGCAAAAAGCAGCTTTTCCATCATGGCTTCCCTACGGCTCAGGCAGCCGGATTAATGCAGCGACGGTTCCAACATCATGGGAACCGCCGTATAGACAGACTCCGATTACTGATCGGCCGCTTTATCGTTCGGATTGGCAATGATTTCCTTCATCTTGTCGGACATCGGGAATTCCATGTTCACGTTTTTCGGCGGAATCGGTTTTTCAAACCATTGTGCATACATGGTGTTGATTTCGTCTGACTTGAATACCGCGTTCATGGCATCGTTGACCACTTTTTGGAATTCCGGATCATCTTTGCGCATCATGCAGCCGTAGTTCTCATAAGACATCGGTGTACCGACGATTTCCCATTTGGCAGGGTCGGCTGATTTGGCGCGGGCACCGGCCAACAACACATCGTCCATCATAAATGCTTGCGCACGGCCGTTTTGCAGCATCAGGAAGGCTTCGCCATGATCTTTGGCCGAAATGATGTTCATGCCGGCTTTATTTTTGTCGTTGTACTCTTTCAGCAAACGCTCTGAAGTGGTACCGGAAGTGGTCACCACAGGTTTGCCTTTCAAATCGGCAAAATCCTTGATACCCGAGGCTTTATCCACCAACAGACGGGTACCGACAACGAAGAAGTTGTTGGAGAACTGAACCTGTTTCTGGCGTTCAACATTGTTGGTGGTGGATCCGCATTCGAAATCTACGGTGCCGTTTACCACCAACGGAATGCGGTTTTGCGAAGTTACCAGGTTATAGCGCACTTTCAATTCCGGCATGTTCAGCTGTTTTTTCACCGCTTCAACCACTTTCAGCTGCAAATCGTGCGCATAACCGATAGGCTGGTTGGGGTTGTCGGCAATATAAGAGAACGGAATAGAAGCATCGCGATAGCCCAATACAATGGTGCCGGAAGATTTTATTTTATCCAGTGTATTTCCGGTTTTAGTCGCCGGAGCCGCACCGCTGGCCGCGCCGCCGGCTTGGCCTGATGCGCCTTTATCTCCTCCGCCGCAAGCGGCCAAACCCAAGGCCATCAAGCAGGCAAAACCTAATGGTTTCAAAGTATTCAGATTCATATTCAGTTACTCCTATATTATTTAAACTCGTGATTGGGTCGGCAGGCAACCAACGTTTTTCCACATCCGTATGTTCAGCTTAGGAAACAGCGGCTCTCACCGAAACATCTATATAACGCATTGACTCAAAACAATTTAGATTCTGCCATCAGCTATTTCCGCTTGTAGAAATTTATACCGGCTGTCTTCAAATTCATCTGAGCGACGACGAATTATCTACAATTTTACAAAGCCTAGCAAGACAAATCGTTTATACAATACTTCACCATTATTAACCTTAGTTGCCGCCTCCTGCAACAAAAAAAGCATGAACCGTTTCAAATCCCTGCTAAAAATCAATCCGTCATATGCATCAGACCGAATATGTAACGCTTATCGGCACCATAAAAAATACAGCGCACCAAACTGCCGGTGCGCTGTATGTGGGTATGTTTTCTTCGCAATGCCTGTCTGAAAACTCAAGCCCTATCAACCATGATGATATTGGCGCGACAAACGATGTACCGCATCCACCAACACCTTGGCGTGTTCCGGCGGCGTATGCTGATTAATGCCGTGGCCGAGGTTGAATACATGGCCGCTGCCGGTACCGAAACCGGCCAGAATGCGCGCCACTTCTTCTTCGATGCGCTCGGGCGTACCGAACAGCGCAAAAGGATCGAAATTCCCCTGCAATGCCACTTGGCTGCCCACCCTGCTGCGCGCCTGGCCGATATCGCAAGTCCAATCCAAACCCAACGCATCGGCGCCGCTTGCCGCCATTTTTTCCAGCCACTGGCCGCCGCCTTTGGTAAACAGAATCACCGGAATGGTGCGGCCTTCGTATTCGCGGATCAAGCCGGCGACGATTTGACGCATATAATGAAGACTGAAGGTTTCGAACGCCTCGCCGCTCAATACGCCGCCCCAGGTATCGAAAATCTGTACGGCCTGCGCGCCTGCTTTAATTTGCTCGTTCAAATAAGCCGTTACCGCCTGCGCGTTGGTTTCCAAAATCCGGTGCAACAATTCGGGGCGGGAATACATCATCGATTTAATGATACGGAATTCCTTACTGCCACCGCCTTCCACCATATAGCAGGCCAAGGTAAACGGGCTGCCGGAAAAGCCGATTAAAGGCACTCTGCCGTCAAGCGCGCGCCGAATCGAAGAAACCGCATCAAACACATAACTAAGCGCAGCCATATCGGGCAGCTGCAAGCGGCGTATATCATCTTCATGTTGCAAAGGGCGTTCGAATTTCGGCCCTTCGCCCTCGGCAAAATACAAGCCCAAGCCCATCGCATCGGGCACCGTTAAAATATCGGAGAACAAAATCGCCGCATCCAAATCGAAACGCTCCAAAGGCTGGATCGTTACTTCGGTGGCCAATTCAGTGTTTTTACATAAATCGAGAAAACTGCCGGCTTTAGCACGGGTAGCGCGGTACTCCGGCAAATAACGGCCGGCCTGGCGCATCATCCACACCGGCGTGTAATCCACCGGCTGTTTTAACAAAGCACGTAAAAAAGTATCGTTTTTCAAAGGGCTCATAAACCACTCGCTCGCAAAGTCTTTAAGCAACAGCGCGCATCATATCACAAGCCGCTATGCCTGTCTGAAACGCAGATTTGACAGCACAAACAACGCTCGGTATAGTTCGCAATTCGGTTACGCGCCCATCGTCTAGAGGCCTAGGACACTGCCCTTTCACGGCGGCAACCGGGGTTCGAATCCCCGTGGGCGTGCCACCCTCCATTTATCCGCCGGTTCTACCCGGCTTTATTTTTGATTTCTTTTGCCGTTTCGTCCTCAGCCTTCTGCAACTTTCTACCCTTCAGCCTTCAGGAATCCCGTTATGACCGCCACCGTTCTGGTTCTCCAGCACCCCGATATTGCCAACTGCGACCTCTCCGGCCTGCCCGCCGCCCATTTCCCGTCGGCCACGGTGGCACGTATTCCGGTAGACGAGGGTTTTACCCTCTCTGAACAAACGGCGGCGGCGCTGGCGGTGCAACAGATTGACTATGCCGTCTTACCAGATAAACCGTTTGGCGGATTAGGCTTGATTGTCAGCGATATGGATTCCACCCTGATCACCATCGAATGTATCGACGAAATCGCCGCCGGCGTCGGCCTGAAAGAAAAAGTGGCGGAAATTACCGAGCGCTCGATGCGTGGCGAAATGGATTTTGCACAATCTTTAACCGAGCGTGTGGCGCTCTTGGAAGGCTTGGACGAAAACGTATTGCAATCCGTATACGACAATGTACTCAAACTTTCTCCCGGTGCGGAATATCTGATTGCCGAATGCAAACGCCACGGCGTGAAGTTTCTGCTGGTTTCCGGCGGATTTACCTTTTTCACCGAGCGCCTGCAACAACAGCTCGGCCTCGATTACGCCTACGCCAATGTATTGGAAACGGCCGATGGCAAGCTCACCGGCAAACTCAAAGGCCGCATGATCGATGCACAGGCCAAGGCCGATTTGTTGCGCCGACACCGCGAAGAACTCGGCTTGAGCGCCAATCAGGTGCTGGCAGTGGGCGACGGCGCCAATGATATTCCGATGTTGCAGGAAGCAGGCATCGGCGTGGCTTATCACGCCAAACCGAAAACCGAACAGCACGCCGATGTGGCCATACGCTTTAACGGTTTGGAAGCTTTACGCGGTTTGTTTGTTTAACGGTTTATTGATAAAAATGCCTGTCTGAAAATGTTTTCAGACAGGCATTTTTTTCTATTCTCTATAATGAAGCCTTATACGAGTCATTTCATCACTTAACCATCTGCGTCATGCTCGTGCTTGGCCTGAGCATGACGGAACGAATGAAATTACCTCTATAGCAGATTAACTTAACTTTCGCTACGGCGTTGCTGCGCCTTGCCGTACTACTTGTACTGTCTGCGGCTTGCTGCCTTGTATCGAAAATTAATTAAATCTGCATTATACAAGGCGGTGAGCCGAAGACAGTATACACATACGGAACCGATTCTGTTGCCGCTTCAGCGGCTTACAAAACCGTTCTGAGCGAAGGCGCAGCAACGTCTAGCGAAAGTTAGGATCAGCGATCGTTTTACAGCAAACCTTGTTGCCGCAGCGCCGCCTGTACACCCTCGTTTTCCTCCACCCGATTCATAAAACCGTCCAGCATCGGATAAAACGACAAGTCCAAGCCGAGCGCAAACGCCCAACGCAGGGTTACGTATAAATAAACATCGGCAATCGTCAGTTCATGGCCGTTTAAAAACGGCTGTTGTGCCAACACCTTGGCCGGCCATTCGTACAAAGCCGTTACCCTCCCCGCCGCCACCGCACGCAGCTTGGCCTGCTCGCTCTCGTCATCGATAAAACGCTGCGGGGCAAACAGCGGCGCGAACGCTTTATGCAAATCGCTGTTGACATAAGCCAACCACTGGCGGGCACCGGCGCGCGAACGGGCATCGCCGCTGCCAAACAGATTTGCTTCGGGATAACATTCGTCAAGGTAACCCAATATCGCCGCGTTCTGGGTTAACGCCCAATCACCGTCCTGCAACACTGGCACCGAGCCTTGCGGGTTCAATGCCAGAAATTCCGGCGATTTCAAACTGTCGCGCGGCACCTCTACCGCCTGATAATCCGCCCCCGTCCATTCCAGCGCCACATGCGGTACCAAAGAACAGGCGCCCGGCAGATAATACAAATTCAACATATCGTTTTCTCACCACTCGTCAAAATCTCAAAACCGATAAGATATGCCTGTCTGAAAACATTTTTCAGACAGGCATTTATTTAAGTTACACATCCGCTGTTTACTCGTCTTCATCCTTCTGGCTGCGGATAACCAATAAAGGCAGATGGCTTTGCCGCATCACGGTTTCCGCGAAGCTGCCCATTAAGAGATGCATCAAACCGCTACGACCGTGCGTACCCAACACCAACAATTCCGCACCCTGTGCATCGGCATAATCTACCAATTCCTGCGCCATATCGCGCGCACCCTTATTGGCCACCAAAAGGTGTTTGACCACATCGCTCAAACCGGCTTCTTGCACCGCTTTTTCGGCAAAATCCAAAACCTCGTTACCTTGCGCTACCGCAGCCTCTTCATAACTTGCGTGATGCATAAACTCGGGCGCCATGGCCATATATTCCGAAGGGTTGGCCACATGAACCAAAGTTATTTTCGCGTTGCTCATCTCCGCGAGGCTGCAAGCGTGCTGCAAAGCATTCAAAGAAGTTGCACTGCCGTCTACGGCGACTACCAAATGTTTGTACATCTTTGTTCTCCTTGTTCCAACCAAAAATGGAATCATCCCGATAACACGGTCCGACTCTGCGGCAGAATAACCGGCGAATACGGTATGAATGCTCAACCGGCACGCACCGCTTCCCTGCTTGCAGTATAATGCAGGCCATGCCGTTTGTCGGCATTTTTTCCAATTGTTTTTGACTTACTACAAAATGAACCCAGTTTCTTCTCCCCCGGATTCCCCCTCTGACCGCCGCTTCGGCGGCATCGCCCGCCTTTACGGCACAGCCGCTTTACAGCGTTTTTCGCAAGCACACATTTGCGTGGTCGGCGTAGGCGGCGTCGGATCGTGGGCGGTGGAAGCGCTCTCACGCACCGGCATCGGCCGTTTAACCCTGATTGATTTGGACAATGTCGCCGAATCGAATGTCAACCGCCAACTGCCCGCGCTCACTTCCGAATTCGGCAAAGCCAAAGTGACCTCATTGCACGAGCGCATCCTGCAAATCAATCCGGCCTGCCGGGTTCGCGAAATCGAAGACTTTGTTACCGAAGACAACTTGGCCGAACTGTTCGGCCAATCCTATGATTTCGTAATCGACGCCATCGACCAAATCCGTGTAAAAGCCGCGATGGCCGCCTATTTCGTTTCCCGCGGCCAACCCTTTATCCTCAGTGGAGGCGCCGGCGGCCAGAAAAATCCCGCGCTTATCCAAACCGCAGACTTAAGCCGGGTAACCCACGACCCGCTGCTGGCCAACCTGCGCTACACCTTGCGCAAGCGCTATGGTTTTTCACGCGATACCCGGCAAAAAATGAACGTACCCTGCGTATTTTCCACCGAAAACATCACCCTGCCGCAAACAGGCGAAGCCTGCGAAACCGATGCGGCGCCGCAAGGATTATCTTGCGCGGGCTACGGCGCCAGCATGCTGGTTACCGCATCGTTCGGCCTTTATTGCGCACAAGCAGCGATTGATTATCTGGCGAAAAAGCCTGTCTGAAAAATATCCGGCCCGATCAAACGCCCGCCGGCCTACCGAATAGGAAACCCAACCCATGCTTGCCAGCCAAACCGACGCCGCCCACCCTTCCGACCCTACGGTTGCCTGGGTATTCGGCCAGCCGGTTACCGACATGCCGCAGGATTTGTTTATCCCGCCGGATGCCCTGAAAGTGGTGTTGCACAGTTTCCAAGGCCCGCTGGATTTGCTGCTGTATCTGATCCGCAAACAAAACATCGATGTGCTGGATATTCCGATGATTAAAATCACCGAGCAATACCTGCACTACATCGCGCAGATGGAAGCCCATCAGTTTGATTTGGCGGCGGAATATTTACTGATGGCGGCGGTGCTGATCGAAATCAAATCGCGCCTGCTGCTGCCGCAACCTGCACCGGTGGAAGAAGAGGAAGCCGCCGACCCGCGCGCCGAACTGGTCCGCCGCCTGCTGGCCTACGAACAAATGAAACTCGCCGCCGCCGGCCTCGATGCGCTGCCGCGCGCCGGACGCGATTTCGCCTGGGCTTATCTGCCTCTGGAAATCGCCGCCGAAGCCAAGTTACCGGAAGTACAAATCAGCGACCTCACCCAAGCCTGGCTCGCCATTCTATCGCGCGCCAAACACAATAAAAGCCACGAAGTGATGCGCGAAGCGATTTCCGTGCGCGCGCAAATGAGCAGTATTCTGCGCCGCTTGCAAGAAGGCAGCTGCCGTTTTTCTTCGCTGTTTCACCCCGAACAAGGTGTGGCTTACGTGGTGGTGAATTTTATTGCGCTGCTGGAATTGGCCAAAGAGGGCTTGGTACGGATTGTGCAGCCGGAAAACTATGCCGAAATCGAAATCCATGCCCAAGAGGCTGCTTATGATGAAGCGGCATCGGCAACCGCCGAAGAAGATTGGGCGGACGATTAAATACCAAAATAAAACCGCCTGAAAACAGGCGGTTTTATTGAAACTAATCCGATGATTAGTTAGAAGCTGCGCTAGCAGTAGCAGGAGCCAACACGCTGCTGGCAGTAGCCGGAGCAGAAGCGGTAGCGGCAGAAGTTTCAACTTTAGTAGACGGAGCGGCTACTACAACGGCAGATACCAAAGCGGCGGCGGCGATAGCTACAAATTTTTTCATGCTTAAAAATCCTTTTTCTCTGTTTGATTCAAATAGAATATAGAAAGTAAACAACACAATCTTTTTCATGCTGCTTGGGAAGTAAGAAGCCCTTTTTTTTAAAAAGTTCCCATTTTTTATTTCATTTGAATTTTTAACAGTATCTTAAAGAATCATCACATGCCTGTCTGAAAACCTTGTTATAGCGGATTCACACATTTTCGATACAAGGCAACAAGCCGCAGACAGTACAAATAGTACGGTAAGGCGCAGCAACGCCGTAGCAAAAGTTAAGTTAATCCGCTATATCAGCGATTCAACCCAATACCACCATCTCCAATTGCTCCAAACTGCGGCCGAGAAAACGTTCGCCTATGGTCTGGAAACGCAAAGGAATATCGCTCACATAAAAGCGGTAATCCGCCGCCGCGCCGCTGTTGTTCAACAAGCCTTGTTCCGATAACGCTTTCGCAGCGGCCTCCGCAGTGGTAATCGCCGAATCGACCAGCAGCAAACCCGGCGCTTCGCGTTGCAGCAAAGGTTTCAACAGCGGGTAATGGGTACAACCCAACACCAGCGTATCCACATCTTCGGCCAACAGCGGTTTGAGGTATTCGCGCGCGGTGAGGCGGGTAACTTCGTGATCGAGCCAACCCTCTTCCACCAAAGGCACAAACAGCGGGCAGGCCTGTGACTGTACGCGGGTTTCCGGGTTTTGCAAGTGAATGGCGCGGGCATAAGCATTGCTGTTAACCGTGGTATTGGTAGCGATCACGCCGATATGGTTATTGCGCGTGGCCGACAAAGCCGCCGCCGCACCGGCGCTGATCACATCCATTACCGGCATATTGCCGGCCAGCTGGCGTACCCGCTGACCGGCCACCGCCGCAATCGTATTGCAAGCAATCACCAATGCCTTCACTTCGTTTTGCAGCAGAAACTCGACAATCTGGGCGGTGAAGGTTTCGATGGTCGGGCGCGATTTCACCCCGTAAGGTACGCGGGCGGTGTCGCCGAAATAAACGATGTTTTCCATCGGCAATCGTTCCATCAGCGCACGCACTACGGTTAAACCACCCACCCCGGAATCAAATACGCCGATAGGCCGCTGTTTTAAATTGTCGTTCATAAAATCCTCGTTTGCTAAAACCCGGCCTGCCGGCGCAATAAAAAGAAAAGGCGTATTGTACACCGCAGCAGCCGTTTTCACTTAAGGAACTTTATCCAAACGCCACCTTCCTGCGTCCAAACAGCAGCCTGTTTTTTATCGCTTGAATTGACAATCTAAGTGCAACAAATGCGAAGAGGTGCCCATAAAGCAGTA
>NZ_JAUNHL010000084.1 GCF_030523955.1 Neisseria sp. | reverse complement strand
ACCGAAACCATCGAAGTGCGCCGCAAAAAGCGCAACGACATCGAGCAGGATACCGATCTGGCGATTAAAACCAAAAACCTCGAAGCCGAGCGCACCCGCCTGAACATTTTGCGCGAGGAAGAATACGCCAAGCTGGAACAAGAGCGCGAAATCGCCGTACGCCGCGCCGAGCAGGAAGCCAGTATCGCCGAGCAGGAAGCGGCCAAAAAACGCGAGGCGGAAGAAGCGCAGATTGCCGCCGAGCGCGAAGTGGACCTGAAGCGCATCATGGCCGAGCGCGACATTAAAAACGAAGACATCCGTAAAGCGCAGGCCATCGAGCAGGCCGAAGTGGAGCGCCGCAAAGCGATTGAATTGGCCGAACAAGACCGCGCGATTGCGGTGGCCGAAAAATCGCGTGCCGAATCTGAAGCCAAGGCCGAGGCCGACAAAGCGCGTGCAGCGGCGGTGCGCGAAGAGGAGAGCGTGGTAACCGTGCGCGAAACCGAGCGTGCCGAGCGTGCCAAGGCGGTGGAGCTGATTGCCGCGCAGGAAGCGGCGCAGAAAGACGCGATTGCGTTAACGGTAGCCGCCGATGCCGAAAAACTGGCGGCGCAAGACCGTGCCGAAGCGGTGCGCATTGCCGCCGAAGCCGAAGCCGAGAAGCAGCGCCTGCAAGCCAAAGGCGAGGCCGATGCCAAAATCCTGCTGGCGCAGGCACAGGAGCAGCAATACAAAGTGGATGCTGAAGGTACCCGCGCAGTGAACGAAGCGGCCAACGTATTGAGCGTGGAGCAGGTGGAAATGCAGGTACGCCTCGCTTTGCTCAAGCACCTGCCCGACATTATCCGCGAAAGCGTGCGCCCGATGGAAAACATCGACGACATCAAAATCCTGCAAGTCAACGGCTTGGGTGGTTTCGGCGGTGTTTCTGCCGGTTCGGATGCGGCAGAAGGCGGCAGTGCACAGGGCAGCCTGGCCGACCAGATGGTCAACAGTGCCTTGCGTTATCGCAGCCAAGCGCCTTTGGTGGACGGCCTGCTGAAAGAGTTGGGCTTAAACGGCGGCGACATCAACGGCTTGACCCAAGGCCTGGACAAGGGTGTGGGCAACGGCGAAGGCTGATGATTGGTTGATTGGGAGCAATGCCTGTCTGAAAAAGTTTTCAGACAGGCATTTTTAACGGATAAGATTGTTTTTTGCCTTATTTGATATCAAAACCGCTGTTTTTTCATCTTTTTCGCAATAAAATACCTTAGAAAATCACTGCAAGCTGTTTGATCGATATAGAACCAACGGCGGTTTTCAGGTATATTTCACATGATTTCAAACCATCCGAACAGAAAAGGAAGAGAGGTTGATATGGCGAATATTTTAGTGGTACCGGTGTGCCCGCATGTGGATGCGGTAGAAGTGGTCGAAGCGCTGGCCGCTGCGTTGCCGGAGGCGGCGGTATTCAATGTATTGGAAAACGCGGCGGAAGCCGAGCGCCTGATTGCCGCCGGCGAGGCAGATGATTGGCTGGATCTGTTGATTGGACGCGCCGCGCAAGTCGGTGCAAAAAATCTGGTGATTCAGGGGGTAACCCCGGATGCTGAGCGCGTGTTTATGGCAGCTCAAAATGTGGATTTGGCCACTTCCTTTAATGCGCGCGTGGTATTTGCCGCCGCCGAAGAAGGCGGTCTTGGCCGCCGCTTGAAGCTGGCCAAACAAATCTTCAACGGCAAAAACGTGGAATTGGCCGGCGTAATCGGTTGCGGCGCCGAAGCAGCGAAAGAAGCCGGCCTGCCTTATCTGGGCAAAGTAGGCGTGTTGGAAGGTAGCGCCAAATTGGTTGAGCCGCAAGCGGAGAAAATGTCGCCCGCGCAATTCCGTTTCAATATGATGGAATCGGCGCGCAAAGCCAATAAGCGCATCGTGTTGCCGGAAGGCGCCGAGCCGCGTACCGTACAGGCCGCTGCGATCTGCCATGAAAAAGGTATTGCCCGTTGCGTATTGCTGGCACCGCGCCCGGCGGTGATGGCGGTAGCCGAGAATATGGGTATCGAGTTGCCGGATTCGGTGGAAATCATCGATCCCGAAGATTTGATGCCGCAATACGTCGAGCCCATGGTGGAGCTGCGAAAAAGCAAGGGTTTGACGCCGGAGCAGGCTTGCGAGCAATTGAAAGATACCGTGGTATTGGGCACCATGATGATGGCGCAAAATGATGTGGACGGCTTGGTTTCCGGCGCGATACACACCACCGCCAATACCATCCGCCCGGCATTGCAATTGATTAAAACCGCACCCGGAGCAAGCATTGTTTCCAGCGTATTCTTTATGCTGTTGCCCGGCCAAGTATTGGCTTACGCCGATTGTGCTGTTAACCCGAACCCGACGCCCGAGCAGCTGGCCGAAATCGCGATTCAAACCGCCGATTCCGCCAAAGCTTTCGGTATCGAGCCGCGCGTGGCCATGATTTCCTATTCCACCGGCACTTCCGGCGCCGGACCCGATGTGGAAGCGGTCGCCGCCGCCACCGAATTGGTGAGACAGAAACGCCCGGATATTCCGGTAGACGGCCCGCTGCAATACGATGCCGCCTGCGTGCCCAGCGTGGCGAAATCCAAAGCGCCCAACAGCCCGGTTGCCGGCAAAGCCACCGTGTTTGTCTTCCCGGATTTGAATACCGGCAACTGTACTTACAAAGCGGTGCAACGCAATGCCAACGTATTGAGCGTCGGCCCGATGCTGCAAGGCTTGCGCAAGCCGGTAAACGATTTGTCGCGCGGCGCATTGGTGGAGGATATTGTTTACACCATCGCGCTCACGGCTATTCAAGCGGAGCAAATGGCGCAGTAAGCAGCTGGTTTGCAAAATAAAATGCCTGTCTGAAAATATTTTTCAGACAGGCATTTGTTTGTGCCGATTGATTTCGTTATAGCGGATTTAATTAATTTTCGATACAAGGCAGCAAGCCGCAGACAGTACAAATAGTACGGCAAGGCGCAGTAACGACGTAGCGAAAGTTAAGTTAATTCGCTATATATACCTGATTAAGCATCGGGTAATGTTGCCATCCAGAGGCCGCTGGCCAAGCAGATGGCGGAAGCTGCAAGGCCTATCCATAATTGTTCGGGGAAGCGCCAGAACAGAAAAACACAGGAGAAGGTCATCATGCTCCAGGCTAGGTATTTTGCGCGACGCGGGACGGCGCGCCGGGTTTCCCAGTTTTCTATTATCGGGCCGAAATAGTGGTGTTGCTTCAGCCAGCGGTGGAAACGAGGCGAAGCACGCGCCCAACAAGCGGCGGCAAGTAAAACAAAAGGGGTGGTCGGCAATACCGGTAGGAAAATACCGATAATGCCAAGCAGTAAGAAAACGATGCCGGCAATCCAGAATAATGTTCGGGTAACGATCATGGCTGTTGTGGCAAGTTGTGAGCGATTATGTGCAGGTGGCGGGGCGTCAAAACCAATAACAAGAGCCGTGCATATCATTATTGGCTATAAATTTCAAAATATTATTTTGTATTTCGATCCGGATAAGGCTCTTTTATCCTTTTTCTGACCTTGTTTCTGTTTGCGGAAGCTTGAGTTGTTGCCAGCCTTCGTGCCCCATTTCTTCTAATACCCGGATATTGCGCTCGAAAATTTGGGCGGCATCGGGAATGGCTTCAACGGCTTTGCTGATGCTCTCTTCGCGTATCAGATGCAGGGTAGGGTAAGGCGAGCGGTTGGTGTAGTTGCTGATGTCGTCCGGATCGGTACCGGCAAATTGGAATTGCGGATGAAAGGGTGCGATTTGGATAATGCCTTCCAGATCGTTATCGAGTACGGCTTGCTCGGCGAAGTCTAGGATGTCGTTGAATTTTAGGAAGTCATCGTACAAATCAGGGTGTATCAATAAACTTGTTTCAATTTCTTCGGCGGGCACGGATGCCAGATAGAGCAGCTCGCGGTCGAGATCTTCGAGAAAGCCGTCGGTATGTTTGGCATGGCTAAGCACGATGCGCACACGGTTTTTAATGTAAGGCGCTTTGGCAAACGGGCAAAGGTTCAGGCCGATAACGGCTTTTTCCAGCCATTGGCGGGTGTGCTCGATAATGGTTTGGTCGCTGGTGGTCGTGGTCATGTTTGGGGGCTTATTCGGAAGGCGGAGGGAAAGCGGTTTGGGCGGCACACGGGCCTTTGCCGTTGATCAGTTGCTGTTGTTCTTCAATCCAGGCTTCGCAGCGTGCGGTTAATTCGGCATACTCGCCGCTGTCGTGGGCAATCGGTGGGCCGACGATGACTTCAACGGTGCCCGGATATTTATAGAATGAGTTGCGCGGCCAGTATTCGCCGCTGTTGAGGGCTACCGGGACCATATCCATTTCCAGCAGTTTGGCCATGCGGGCGGCGCCTTGTTTGTATTTGCCGCGCTGGCCCGGCGGGATGCGGGTGCCTTCCGGGAAGATGTTGATCCAGAAGCCTTCCTGTTTGCGCGCCATGCCTTGTTTCAATAATTCTTGGGTCGCCTTGGCACCCGATGAGCGGTCTATGCCGATGGTTTTGGCGATTTTCAAACCCCAGCCGAAAAAGGGGAGACGGAACAATTCTTTTTTGGCAACAAACACTTGCAAGGGGAAGATTTCCTGCAAAGCCAAGGTTTCCCAGCCCGATTGGTGCTTGGAGCAGATAATCGCCGGATAGTCGGGGATGTTTTCTCTGCCGGTTAGTTGGTAGTTGAGGCCGATGATGTTTTTCAGCGACCACAATAACAAGCGCGCCCAAGCGCGGCCGATTTTGTTGGGGCCTTGGGGAAAGGGCAGGGATAAAACGGTAATCATAAAGGCGATAGGCGCACTGATCACCAGAATAAGCCAGTAAATCAGATTTTTAATCAGCAGCATAGTTGTTCCAAACGGGATGATTTTGTTTTCAGACAGGCATCAGGCCTGTTGCATAATATATTGCGAAAACGCCATCAGGTTATCAAATACCAGAGTGCCTTCGGGCAATTGGTCGCCCTCGTTTTTCAGGGTTTTCTGCCCTTTGCCGGTGAGCACCAATACGCTTTTGCCTCCTGCGGCGGCGATGGCCTGCAAATCGCGCAGGCTGTCGCCCACCATGTAAACTTCTTCGGCGCGGGCGTTGAAACGGGCGATGATGTCTTGAACCATGCCGGGTTTCGGTTTGCGGCAGTCGCATTCGTCGGCGGCGATGTGCGGGCAGAACCAAATGCCGTCTATCTGTCCGCCGGCTTGTTGGACCAAGCGGTGCATTTTATTGTGCATTTCGTTTAATTCTTGGATGCCGTAATATTTTCGGCCTATTCCGGATTGGTTGGTGGCGACGGCCAGCGTGTAACCGGCTTGGGTAAGAAAAGCGATGGCATCCATGCTGCCTTCTATCGGTATCCATTCGTCTGCCGATTTGACAAAATCGTCGCGGTCGTGGTTGATAACGCCGTCGCGGTCGAGAATGATCAGTTTCATGAAAACAGGGCTTTCTTGATGGTTTTTTGATGGGGAATGCCTGTCTGAAAACGGCTTGAACCCTTTTCAGACAGGCATTTGCGTGTTTCGGACTTCGCTTTAATAGCGCTCCAAGCCTGACCATTGGCGCTGGTGATAGGCGCTGTCCCAAAACAACCATTCCAGTTTAGCTGCCATTGTATAGGCATGATGCATTTTTTGCAGCGTTAATTTGTCGCTTTGTTCGGCCAGCCTATCGGCAATCGCAATCACTTGGCGCACCGACTCCTGAAATTCTTCGCCGGCATAGGTGTCGATCCAAGCCTGATAGGGATTGTCAGGCGCGGATTTGTCGAAAATATCGTTGCCTACCTCGGCATAAATCCAGAAGCAGGGTAGCAGGGCGGCTACCACCACGGGATAACTTTCCGACCAAGCGGTGGCCAGCAGGTAGGCGGTGTAATGGTGGCAGGCGAGCGTGAGCGGGGTTTCTTCGTATTGTTGCTGCGTGATGCCGAACCGCTGCATAAAGCCGTTGTGCAGGCTGCGCTCCACTGCAATCGCGCCTTGTGCCGAGCTGGCGAATTTGAGAATGGCATCGGCATCGAATGCTTTTGCAGCACATACCGCCAGCGTGCGACCGTAGGCTTCCAGATAGTGTGCATCCTGAATCACATAATGGCAAAACGCGCTTTTGTCCAGCGTACCTGCGGCAAGTTCCTGATTGAACGGCAGGTTTAAGGTGGCTTGATATAAATCGAGATTGCGCTCCCAAGCTTCTTGGCTGAATGACATTTGTTTCTCCTTTGCTTTCGGTTTATCGAACCGCCGTCAGCTGTTTCGGCGAAATTTCGTCGGCATACTTCTTGAAGAACAACAATACAGGCGTTTGCTGATGGCTGGTCGCATACCATTGTGCCGTATTTTCGGCGCTGTCGGGGTAAAACCGATGGTTTTTTTGTAGAAACCGGAGTCAACGCGGATGATGGCGTTGCGGTCTAGAATAATCAATTTTTGATACCGGTCTTTGTGGCAATGCCTGTCTGAAAGCGGTTAAGCAGTTTGGCCGTTTAGCATTTGGTGCAACAGGCCGATGTGGTGCGTTAGCGTGGGGTTATAACCCAGCGCGGCGAAGGGGTCGGCCAGTTTGTGGCCGCCGTTTTGTTTGAGGGTAACGGCGGCGGCTACCGCTTCGGCCAGTTGCTCGGGCCGGCTGCGCGGGAAGAAAAAGCCGGCTTCTTCGTTCATCACTTCGCAACAGGCCATATTGTCGGACAATACCACGCGGGTGCCGCACAAAACGGATTCTACGCCCACCAAGCCGAAAGGCTCGAACAGCGAAGCCATGATGGTGTAATCGGCGGCGCGGTAAAGCTCCGGCATATTTTTGCAAAAGCCCAGTTCCTGTACTTTGCGCATCGGGCGCGGCAGAGGAGAGCCGGCTACGGCGAGTTTGACCGGTAAATCGGTGCGTTCGAAAAAATCCGCCAGCAAGTCGAGGCCTTTGCGTTTGTGGCCGGTAGAGGGAAACAGGAATACGGTTTCGTCGTCGCGCCAGCCGTATTGCGCACGGGTGGCGTCAATCTCTTCGGGTTTGGGGTAGAAGCGATGGGTATCGGCGGGCGGGTGGATGGTGCGGATTTTCTCGGGGGCGATGCCGTATAGTTCGATCAGCTCGCGCCGCATCATTTCGGAATGCGCCATGATGCTTTTGGCGGTGGCGTAATTGCTGCGGTTGCGGCGGATGGTGAGCTTGTCGATCAGGTTGGCCTGCAAACCCATCGCGCGCAGATAGCCTAAATGGTTGCCGCCGCAGATGAATACATCGGCATCATCGGCCGGGTTGCAGGCGATTAAGGGTTCGCCGGCGGGGCGTTGGCGGCGAAGCTGCGGGGCGAAGAAAAAAGGCCTGAGTTTTTTCGGTATGCGTTTTTGCCGGATGAGTTCGGGGCGGATCAGGGCGTATTCCGGCAAGGAGGTGTTGAATTTGGCGGCATAGACTTTGACTTCGGTATCGGGCTCTTGCGCAAGGGCGCGCACCAAATCGAAGGTGTAGCTTTCGATGCCGCCGCCGTGGGCAAATTGGTTGGCGCTGATGGCTAGGGTTTTTTTCATTTCAGACAGGCCTTTTATGGTGGCGTAAATTTACAAGAGGGCAAGGCGAGGCGGTACTATTTTAAGTTTACGTCACTCTATTTCAAACTGTTTTGCCAGCGCAGAAAGCCTGTCTGAAAGACTTGGTTCAAAAGGCTTTGGTTGGCGGCCGTATCGGCTATACGGTAGAAGGCATCGTCGGTTTCAATGCCCAGCGCGGCGAAGTAATCTTCCATAAAAAGGCCGTAGCCTTCTTCTTCGTCTGCATAGTAATAACGGGTGAAGCGGTTGCCCAAATCATTGAAGCAGGTCTCGTCGATGCCGCCGTTTAATTGTTCGAGCACAAAGTGCGTGCCGGAAATTTCGCCGCTTAACAGCAGGTCGAAACCGGGCAGTGCGGCTGCGGCTTCGCTGTGCAGATTTTGCGAAACCGCCCAAGCGTAATAATAGCCGATGTGGTGTGCGGCATGCTGCTCGGGTAAATCGGCGGGATAGTCTTCGTCGAGATGGAAGGAAATGTGGTCGTACATGGTTATCTGCTTTGCAAACGGCTGTGTTGGGGAATTATAGCATTATTGTCTTTCGGCGCTATTTGGGTGGGCGGCGGGTTTTCAGACAGGCAAAGGTCTCAGGCATTAATTATTGCTTAGGCCTCTTTATCTGTTAGTGGCAAGTTGCACTGGTTTGGCGAATGTAAGAGCTTGTAGATCGGGCATTCATGTCCGACAGAATTTGTTCACTACCTTTGTCGGGCATAAATGCCCGACCTACGAACTTCGCTGTGCAGCTGTACCTCGAACTTCATCCGCATGCGGATATTTTGCAAAGGTTTCAGGCATTAATTATTGCTTAGACCTCTTTATCGGTTAGTGGAAAGTTGCACTGGTTTGGTGAATGTAAGAGCTTGTAGGTCGGGCATTTATGCCCGACAGACTGAAATTATCTGGCAAGCAATTCGCTTAATAAGACTTTGCTTTGTTGCAGTTCGCTAACCTGCCCATCTATGGCGTTGAGCCGTTCCATTAGCCTGCCACGCAAATCGGCGCAGAAATTTTGCGGTTCATCGCGCAAGCAGTCGTGCATGAGTGCCAGGTCTTTGAGCGGTACGCCTGTTTTGTTGAGCAGGATGATTTTTCGGACAATCGCGATGTCGTCGGGGCTGTATTGCCGGTAACCGTTTGCATTGCGTTTGGGCTTGATGAGATTGAGCGTTTCGTAAAAACGCACCATACGGACGCTGCTGCCACAAGCTTGGGCAAATTCACTGATTTTCATGTTTGACCCTCTCACGGTGTCATGGTTTAGAGTGGCTATTTTAACCACCCAATAATGGGATTACTATGAAAAATAAGAACTTCACCAGCCGCCGCCAATTCTGTCTTGCCGCAATCACACTGGCTGTTTCGGCTTGCGCAACAAAATCCCGATTCAAGCAAGGAACAAAGATGAAACGCGCTTTTATTATTCACGGCTGGGGCGCAACGCCTGACGACCATTGGTTTCACTGGCTTTCAGGCCGTCTGAAAGCACGTGGTTATACGGTGGACGTGCCGATACTGCCCAATCCGACCGCTCCTGTTTTTGCCGGCTGGCAACATACTCTTGCCCGACATATCGGTACGCCGCAGCCTGATGATTTATTTATCGCGCACAGCTTAGGCAATATCACCTTGCTGCATTATCTGTCACAAACCCGTCCACCCAAAATCGGCGGCTTAGTGCTGGTGTCGGCGTTTGGCGGAAGACTGCCCAAGCTGGCTGAAATCGAAGGTTATTCTATTGATGATTATGTGGCGCAAGCGCAGTTGGACTTACCCGCCATTCGTGAGATGACGGCGAATATTACCTGTATCATCAGCGAAAATGACCCATTGGTTGCGCCTGAAGCCAGTTTGAAACTGGCAAATGCTTTGCAGTGCCATATCATTACTGTGCCAAACGCAGGACATTTTTTGGCCTCGGATGGGTTTATCGAGTTGCCGCAGGTGTTACAGGCGGTGGATGAGTTCCGCTAAGACTTCCGACACAGTTTTATTGTTTATAGCAGATTAACTTAACTTTCGCTACGGCGTTGCTGCGCCTTGCCGTACTA
>NZ_JAUNHL010000083.1 GCF_030523955.1 Neisseria sp. | reverse complement strand
TTGGAGATGCAGCCCTCCACCTTGTCGCATGCCATGCGCACCTTGGAGAAGCGGATGGGAGTATCACTTTTGCACCGCACCACCCGCCATGTATCACCCACGGAAGCGGGGCAGGCACTGTACGCACAAGTTGCTCCGGCCTTTTCCGATATCGCCATGGCTGTGGAGCATATCAATCCGTTTCGCCAGCATCCGGCAGGTACGGTCAGGCTTTCCGTGCCGCGCATGGCGGCGGCGCATGTGTTGGCGCCGCGTTTTCGTGAGTTTGCCGAACGCTATCCTGATGTGACCTTGGAGATTTCCGCCAACAACGGTTTTGTCGATATCGTCAAGGAAGGTTTTGACGCCGGGGTGCGCTTGGGTGAGCACATACAGAAAGACATGGTGGCCGTACGCATTACGGCGGATTTTTGCGACGCTGTGGTCGGCTCGCCCGAATATTTCCAGCGCTTCGGCATCCCCAAAACGCCCCACGATTTGACGGTGCATCGCTGCATCGGCTGGCGGCAGAACAGCGCTGGCAAACCCTATCGCTGGGAGTTCGCCAAAGATGGGCAGAAAATCAATGTGGCGGTGAACGGCCCGCTGATGCTGGATGATTTCGAATTGATGCAGCAGGCGGCGCTGGAGGGCGTGGGGCTGGCCTATTCGGAAGTTACTCAGTGCAGCCAATATTTTGAAAGCGGGCAATTGATACGCGTGCTGGCCGATTGGTGCACGCCCTATCCCGGGTTTTTTCTGTATTATCCCAGCCGTCGAACTTCGGCGGCATTGCGTGCGCTGATTGAAATGCTGCGCTATCCGTTGCCTGTCTGAACAAGACGAATATAGCGGATTAACTTAACTTTCGCTACGGCGTTGCTGCGCCTTGCCGTACTACTTGTACTGTCTGCGGCTTGCTGCCTTGTATCGAAAATTAATTTAATCCGCTATAACAGCGGCTGAAGTGTAATAACAGATTAACTTAACTTTCGCTACAGTGTTGCTGTGCCTTAGCTCAAAGAGAAAGATTTTGTAAGCCGCTTAAGCGACGATAGAAGGCGACAGAATCGGTTCCGTACGTGTGTATTGTCTGCGGTTTGCTGCCTTCGAAGTAATTAAATCCGCTATATTTAATACGATTGCCGAACCAAGTTATTCGGTCATTTAAGATGTAAAAATGCCTGTCTGAAAAGTTTCAGACAGGCATTTTATTGATATCCAAAAGCCACTTGAGCGATTGAATTCATAATTAAGCCAAGGGCTCCAGCAGTTTGGCAAATGCGTCTTCAAACTGTTTCAAACCGTCTTCCTGCAAGCGCTGCGCCAACGCTTCCAGATCGATACCGAGTTTGGACACTTCTTCCAACTGAGCCAGTGCCTGATCGGTGCCTTCGGTAAGTGTCGGAGCGGCCTTGCCGTGGTCGATAAAGGCTTTCAGCGTCGCATCGGGTACTGTGTTCACCGTAGCGGGGCCGATTAAGCTGTCTACATATAAAGTATCGGGATAGGCCGGGTTTTTCACGCCGGTAGAGGCCCACAGCAATTCTACGCGGTTGGCGCCTTGCGCTTCCAAGCGTTGGAATGTTTGGCTGCCGAAATAGGTTTCCCAATCGCGGTAAGCAGCTTTGGCCAGTGCAATGGCAACCTTGCCTTGCAGTGCTTCGGGCAGGGTAGGATCAAGCGCGTTATCGACACGGGAAATAAAGAAGCTGGCCACCACATGGATGTTGTCTACTTTACCGCCTGCTGCCAAGCGTGCTTCGATGCCTTTTTGATAGGCGGCGTAGGCTTTTAACGTTTGTGCACGTGAGAACAACAAAGTCAGGTTCACACTGATTCCGGCGCTTACCAATTCAGTTAGGGCTTCGATGCCTTCATCGGTGGTCGGCACTTTGATCATCACATTGGGGCGGTTGATGGCTTGGTGCAGACGCTTGGCTTCGGCGATGGTGCCGGCAGCGTCTTTAGCCAGATCAGGCGCAACTTCGAGGCTGACAAAACCGGTTTTGCCGCCGCTGGCCTGATGTTCAGACAGGCATACGTCGCAAGCGGCCTGCACATCGGCAATCGCCAGTGTTTCGTAACGCTGTTTGGGGCTTAAATCCTGCTGTTTCAAACGGCTGATTTCGTCGGCATACAAAGCGTCGCCGGCAAAAGCTTTTTGGAAAATGGCCGGATTGGAAGTGACGCCGCATACGCCTTGTTGCAGCATTTGCGCCAATTCGCCGCTCTGAATCAGCGAGCGCGACAGGTTATCCAACCAAATTTGTTGTCCGAGGGCTTTAACGTCCGATAAAATAGTCATGTTGAGTATCTCTCTTGATTGAAGTGGGTAATGGCATTAATGCTACCCCGAAAGTGGGCTTTTGAATACCCCCGATGCTGTTGATATTTGCTTTTCCAAGCGGATTTTGACAGAAGGAAACGCAAATACCAGGCAAAATGCGGCAATCCGGCAGTCACTAAATAAACGATGCCTTTTAACGACGGAGAATTAATGGAACAACACGAGCAATATTTGGATTGGGCGCGCGAAGTCCTCAGAACCGAATCCGCCTGTCTGAACGAAGCGGCGGAATCGCTGGATCAGTATTTCGTTCATGCCGCACAAGCCGTTCTGGCCTGTAAAGGCCGGGTTGTCGTAACCGGCGTCGGCAAGTCCGGCCACATCAGCCGCAAAATCGCCTCCACTCTCGCCTCGACCGGTACGCCTGCGTTTTTTGTCCATCCCGCAGAGGCGGCACACGGTGACTTGGGTATGATTGCAGACGGCGACGTAGTGATCGCAATTTCCCACTCGGGCGAGAGTGACGAACTGACCGCGCTGCTGCCTGCCTTGAAACGTAAGAAAATCACCCTTATTTCCATCACCTCGCGCCCTACTTCCACGCTGGCGCGTACGGCCGATATCCACATTAAAGTAGCGGTGTCGCGCGAAGCCTGCCCGCTGGGTTTGGCACCGACTTCCAGCACCACTTCCGCCTTGGCGGTAGGCGACGCATTGGCGGTGGTGCTGCTGCGTGCCCGCGCGTTCACTCCCGATGATTTCGCGCTCAGCCATCCGGCCGGCAGCTTGGGCAAGCGTTTGTTATTGCGTGTGGGCGATATCATGCGCAAAGACGATGCGCTGCCGGTGGCGCACGCCGGTATCTCGATCCGCGACGGCATTCTGATTATGAGCAAGAAAGGCTTGGGTATTCTGATTATTGTCGATGAAAACCAGCGCTTGGAAGGTATTTTTACCGACGGCGATTTACGCCGGGTATTTGAAAAGTATGATAAGGTAACCGGTATGACACTGGACGAAGTCATGCACCCCAACCCGCAAACCATCTCTACCGACAAACTGGCCACTGAAGCGCTCAAGCAAATGGAAGACCGCCACATCAGCAGCCTGCTGGTTACCGACGAAGAAAATCGCCTGATCGGCGTGGTCACCATGTTGGATTTGCTCAACGCACGCATTGCCTGAATATCGGAAAACCTATGAATCCTTCTTTAAACCTGCAACAGCGCGCTGAGCGCATCAAACTACTGATTATGGATGTCGACGGCGTACTCACCGACGGACGCATCTATATCCGCGACAATGGCGAAGAAATCAAAGCGTTCCACACGCTGGACGGCCACGGCTTGAAAATGCTGCAAAACAGCGGCGTGCAAACCGCCATCATCACCGGCCGCGACGCGCCCTCGGTGGGCGTGCGGGTCAAACAGCTGGGAATCGGCCATTACTACAAAGGCATACACGACAAAAAAGCCGCGTACGCCGAACTGCGCCAAGCCGCCGGAGTCGAAGAGTACGAATGCGCCTTTATCGGCGACGATGTGGTGGATTTGCCGGTAATGATACGTTGCGGGCTGCCGGTAGCGGTACCCGAGGCACACGATCTTACCTTACAACACGCTGCTTATATTACCCGGCGATCCGCCGGCCAAGGTGCGGTGCGCGAATTGTGCGAACTGATTATGCGCTCGCAAGGCACTTTGCAAACCGCTTTAAACGAGTATTTGAAATGATGAAAAAATGGCGTGCCGGCTGGCTGTTTCCGTTGGTGCTCGCAGTTGCCTTGGGCGGCTTGAGCGCTTGGCTCGACCGCATCAGCGAAGTTACGGTGGAAGAAACGGCGCTCAACCCCAACGAGCCCAAATATCAGATGGAAGGCATCACCGGCAAGCGTTATGATGAGCAAGGCATGCTGAAAGAAAACCTTACGGCCAGCAAAGCTTGGCAATTGCCCAATAAAGACGAAATCGAATTCCAGTCGCCTGATTTAGAAATTTTCAACGCAGGCAGCCCACTCTACCAAGTAACCAGCAAAAACGCGCACTACAATACCGAAACACGCAAAATCTACTTTGAAAACGATGTGATCATGACCAAAGCGGCCGATGCACAGCGCCCCGCCGGCGTGCTGAAAACCAGCCGCATCATGATTGATACCCAAACCCGCAACGCCCAAACCGATGCCCTGGTTACCTTCCAATACGGCCAATCCACCGGCACCGCCAACGGCCTGACCTACAACGAAGAACAGGGCTTGCTTAACCTGCCCTCACGAGTGAAAGCAACCATTTATGATCCGAAACAACCGTAAAACCCTGCTGGCCGCCGTTTTCATCCTGCTTTCCAGCAGTACCGCATTTGCCCTGCAAAGCGACCGCAACCAGCCGATTCAAATCGAGGCCGACCAAGGCTCGCTTGATCAGAAAAACCAAAACACCACCTTCAGCGGCAATGTGATTGTCAAACAAGGCACCCTGTATATCCAAGCCGCCAGCGTTACCGTTTCCAAGGATAAAGCCGGCCAACAGAACATGAGCGCCCGCGGTAACCCGGTAAAATTCGGCCAGCAGCTTGAGAAAAACGGCAAGGTCGACGGCCAGGCCAATCAGGTTGAATATTCATCCGCCACCGGTATCGTCAAGCTTACCGGCAACGCCAAAATTACCCGCGGCGGCGACATGGCTTCCGGCAACATCATCACTTACAACACCCGTACCGAAGTCTATACCGTAAGCGGCAATAAAAACGCCACCAGCAAAACCGGCCGCCGCGTAAGCGTCGTGATCCAACCCAATCAATAACCCTACTATGCCTGTCTGAAAAAAGCTTCACGCTTTTCAGACAGGCATCTAAACATTCCATACGACTATTTAACCGCCCGCAAAAAAATATTACAATGACAGATACAACCCAAACCCCGCAAACACCCGGCAGCCTCGTGGTGAAAAATCTGCAGAAAAGCTTCAAAAAACGCCAGGTAGTGAAAGATTTTTCGTTGGACATCCGTACCGGCGAAGTGGTCGGTCTGCTCGGCCCCAACGGTGCGGGCAAAACCACCAGTTTTTACATGATAGTCGGCCTAATCGCCGCCGATACCGGCAGTATCCTGTTGGACGGCAACGAATTACGCCACATGCCCATCCACGAACGCGCCCGCTTAGGTTTGGGTTATCTGCCGCAAGAAGCTTCGATTTTCCGCAAGATGACGGTAGAACAAAACATCCGCTCGATTCTGGAAATACGGCTGAAAGACAAAAAGCAAATTGATGCCGAAGTAGACAAACTGTTGAGTGATCTGAACATCGAACGGTTGCGCACCAATCCCGCACCGTCTTTATCCGGTGGCGAGCGCCGCCGTGTCGAAATTGCCCGCGTTTTGGCCATGCAGCCGCGTTTTATCCTGCTTGACGAGCCGTTTGCCGGCGTCGACCCGCTCGCCGTAATCGATATTCAGAAAATCATCGAGTTTTTAAAAGCACGCGGCATCGGCGTGTTGATTACCGATCACAATGTGCGCGAAACTCTGCGCATTTGCGACCGCGGCTTTATCATCAACGACGGCCGGGTGCTGGCCACGGGCACCCCGGAAGAATTGGTGAACAACGAACAAGTGCGCGCCGTTTATCTGGGCGAAAATTTTGATTATTAATACCGGGCTGTTGCCCTCGCAAAACCATCGGGCTTGCCGATAAAAACAAATTCATAGCAAGCCCGCCGATTCAAACAATAAACACACTCACTCCATTAAAAACACATTATGAGCGGCCCCTCTTTCCACCTCAAACTCAAGCAGACGCAGCAGTTAAATCAGGCCATGCGCCAATCACTGCAAATTCTGCACATGTCCGGCATCGAGCTGGAACGCGAAGTCGACGAATGGCTGCAAGACAATCCTCTACTGGAGCGCAGCGAACCTACGGAAAGCTTTGCCGAACAGCCGCGACTTTCCGCCGCCGTCGCCAACAGCCGTCAAATCAACGGCGACGAAGCCGAAGATGTATGGGCAACCATCGCAGAAGAAGAAGATTTTCCCACCTATCTGCACAAACAAGTCTGCGAGCATCCCCTCAGCGATGCCGAGGCTGCACGCGTACACATCCTGATTGATTTTCTCGACGAGCAAGGCTACCTCAGCGAAAGCCTGTCTGAAATCATCGACCACACCCCGCTTGAATGGATGCTCGATGAAGACGATATGCAACAGGCACTCGATGCCCTGCAACTGTTCGATCCCCCCGGCGTAGCCGCCGCCAACCTTTCAGAATCACTGTTTCTGCAATTGCAGAGGCTGCCCTCCTCGCCCGAACGCCTGTGCGCCGCCAAAATCGTTCACAGCCATATGAATGATTTGGGCCGCAGCATGCAGCAAAACACAGTGCGCTTGAAAAAATACTTTCCCGAATATGACAATCGCACTATTGAAGCCGCACTGCAATTAATCAGCGGGTTAAATCCCTACCCCGCCTACGGTTTCGCCGGTAGCGAGCCTACCTCTTATGTCGAGCCGGATGTATGGGTAAAACCCGATGAAAACGGCCAATGGACAGTCGTCAGCAACGAAGCCGCCTGGCCGCAAATCAAGCTGAACGAAGAATTGAGCGACGCTCTGGCCGAAGCCGAAACAGTTGATGAGGCTTGGAAAGAAAAAATTCAGGAAGCCCGCCAGAAAATCGACAGTTTGGCCCTCCGGAAAAGCACGGTTTTGCGGCTGGCCGAATATATTGTCGAGCGGCAGGAAGACTTTTTCGTATTCGGCGAAATCGGCCTCACCCCCATGTTGCTCAAAGACGCTGCGCAAGCGCTTGATATATCTGAAAGCACCGTTTCACGCGCCGTCAACCATAAATATTTGGCTTGCCCGCGCGGTTTGTTTGCGTTACGCTATTTCTTCACACAAGCCGTTTCCACCGATGAAAATCAGGAAGGCACGAGCCAAAGTGCCGTCAAAGCCATACTCGGGCAGCTGGTTCAGGCGGAAAACAAACAGAAGCCCTACTCCGACGAAGCCTTGTGCCAATTATTGAAACAACAGGGAATCGATATTTCCCGACGCACCGTTGCCAAATACCGCGATGCGCTGGATATCCCTCCCGCCCATCTGCGCAAAGCATGATTCGAATTATGGTTACCCGCCTTTAGCGGATAACCGTTTCACCCACCGTAAGGAGCTCTATTATGAATTTAAAAATCAACGGTTTGAACTTCGACATCACCAATGCCATCAGAAATCATGTAGAAAGCAAGCTGGCCCGCATCAACCGCCATGCCGACAATCTGATTAACGTAACCGTCACCCTTTCGGTAGAAAAACTGCAACACAAAGCGGAAGCGGATGTCCACTTAGCCGGTAAAGACTTGCACGTAGAAAGCGTGGAATCGGAAATGTACGCCGCCATCGACACGCTGATGGACAAACTGGATCGAGCCGTATTGAAACATAAAGAGAAATCAGGGGACGTGCGAGCCAACGGTGCCCCTCCACCTTCTGATACGGAATAAGATTCAGTAGGCGACAATCCTAAGCTTGAAGTCGCCGCCAAACAACAAAATTAACCGGCATTCCGCTTAAGGAATACCGGTTTTTCTTTCAATACTTTTATCAATATAATGATTTTTCGATTAATTTTCTTTATAATAACGCCTTTTCGCAATCTGGCTAACCATATAATTTTTATTGCCTTCAAGCAACCTGCTTTTTCAGACAGGCATTAAAAACATGCAAAATACACACCGCAGAATCAAGCGGAAAAGTACGGCAATACAAGATTAACGGTGTCTTGGCACAAGGTCCCGAAACATTAACCACCCGAACCAATACCAATATCCGGACAATAGATTAATATCGATGCCGGCCGTTCTGGCCACCATAGTAGATAACACCCCTCTCATCTGATTGGGCAAAATAACTTCCGGCACGGCTTGATACATTATTTTTACACATCCAAAGAAGGGTTTTATCCACTTATGGCTTCACACTCACACTCCTCCCTACCGCTCTGGTCAATACTGCTTCCTCTTCTGGCTTGGGCATTATATTTTATCGGCATTAAAGATAATGCTTGGCTGGAAATCGGCGGAGGCCTGTTACTGATCAGCAGCGTGCTGGCAGCAGTGCACCATGCCGAAGTAGTGGCGCACAAGATCGGCGAGCCGTTCGGCTCCGTAGTACTCGCGCTGGCGATTACCGTAATCGAAGTCGCGCTGATTGTCGCACTAATGGTGGCAGGCGGCGACAACGCCGCCTATCTTGCGCGCGACACCATATTCGCAGCCATCATGCTGATTTTAAATGGCATTCTAGGCATAAGCCTGATGATAGGCGGCTGGAAGCACCGCGAGCAGTTTTTCGGACAAAAATCCGCCAGCACCGCCCTGATTACCTTGGTCGCCATTTTGGTATTGACCTTGGTGCTACCCAACTTCACCACCAGCACCGAAGGCCCAACCTATAACTCTGCACAAATGGTATTCGTGGCCATCGCCTCTTTGGTGTTGTACGGCTCATTTATGATGGTACAAACCGTACGCCATCGTGACTATTTTCTTGCCGATGACGATGACCACCACCACGCCGAACCGCCCAGTACAAAAGTCGCTCTAACCAGTTTGGGCCTATTAATTATCTGCTTGGGTATTGTGGTGTTATTGGCCAAAGCCCTCTCTCCGGCGATTGAAGGCATTGTCGCCCAAATCGGGGCCCCGAAAACCTTGGTAGGCGTGATTATCGCAGCAGTGGTGCTGTTGCCCGAAGGCCTGGCAGCCTTGAAAGCCGCCCGCCGCAACCGCTTCCAAACCAGTCTTAATCTGGCATTGGGATCGGCACTGGCCAGTATCGGCTTAACCATTCCTTCGGTCGTATTGGTTTGCCTGCTCTACGATATCGACCTGATTTTGGGCTTGGACATCAAATCCATGGTATTACTGGGTTTGTCTGCCTTTACCGTAATGCTTTCGCTCAATCAGGGTCGCACCAATATGCTCTATGGTATTGTTTTGCTGGTCAACCTTGCTGCTTATATCTTCACCGTGATTGTGCCTTGATTTAATTTATTATCAAAAAAGCCGGCTTCTTCGAGAAACCGGCTTTTCTATATTCCTATCCCCAACAATACAATTATAAAAATAAATTAAAACAAGAATATCCATTGAACAAAAAAACAACAATAAGTAATAAGTTGTTACTTTAGACACACAACAAGAAAATCATTTACACACTATCAAATTATTTTAAAAATGGAATATAAAATTATATTTTCAATTTACTTAGAATTTTAAACCTATAAATAATATTTAATAGAAATTTAATATCAAATTTTAATTGTTCACACTTTTACCCATGCCGTAAAATCATCAAAAAAATAAAAAATGACCTTGGCAAACCAGAAAAATAAGCGTAAATTCACTCACAAGAACTACATACAGCTACAAAAATATCACAAAAGCATAACAATATTATTATTAATCTATACACCATCTCAAACAATGAGCGCTTCATCCGACATTCGCCTTAATCGAATTCCTTCCCGTTCGGAAGACGTTTCAGACAGGCATGGCTTCTTGGCCTGTTTGGTAACGAAAGTCTTTGTCGGTGTAGAGTTGAGCTGCGCCGCCAAAGGGCAGGCGAAAGCCTGTTTTGTTTGTGAAGCGTAAATCTCTGATTTGAGGTATTCGGGGTAACCTGCCACAGGTTACCCCCTTTTTTATCTCTTGAATTGTCAAACCAAGCGCAACGTTTTTCGAAACAGCACCTCATAAGCAC
>NZ_JAUNHL010000082.1 GCF_030523955.1 Neisseria sp. | reverse complement strand
TTTCTGCTGGTAAGGGGGGAGTAAAGTTTGGAATTCTTATTTTAATTCACTATAAAATGTGCCGACGAGATAATGGGATAAACCTACATCCTCCAGCAAACGTTGCCATGCCGGTACGGCTTCTGTTAGCAATGCCGATAAAGCGGTGCGAATCTCCGCTACCTTTTGAGGGCGGGCGGCGGCGATAAAATATTTCAGCCACGGTAAAGTCCGGTGCCAGTTGTCGGCCGGCATAGACAGTGGGCCATAGCGGTTCAACCATAATCGTAGCGACCGGCGCAAATTATCGGGCGTTGCCAATGGTTCCACCGATTCTGAAGCGATAAAGCCCGCATTGCCGAATGATGCACCTAACCCCGGCGGCTGTCGGTCAATAATTTTGATATGGAAACCGCGCTCCTGAAGACGCAGTGCGGTACATAGGCCGACCACTCCGGCACCTATGATCAGAGCGGTGGGTTTCATAGCGGATGCTCCTGTCGTCATTGATCATTTTACAATGTGCCGTTAAACATCTTGCGGGGCATAAGCCAATACGGCTGAAGCCAAGTCTTCCAAAGCTGTCCCCACAGCTTTATAAACTGTAATTTCGTCAGCATGTTGCCGCCCCGGATGAATGCCGCGGCACAGATCGGTTAAGGTGGCGCGGATGTCTTCCTTTTTTAAAATGCCTGTCTGAAGCGGCGACAAAATATCCCCTGCTTTGATTAAGGCTTCTTCGGTATCAATGAAAACTGAGGTTCCGTCAAAGCAGGCATCATCGCTTTCACGCATGGCCGGAGTAAAGCTGCCGATTAAATCCAGATGGGTACCCGGCTTCAGCCATGCGCGGCGGATTAGGGGCTCGGTAGACAAGGTGGCGCAGCTGATAATGTCCGCATCGGCGCAGGCGGCTGCCAAATCCTCCGCCAACGTGGCTTGAAATCCCTGTTGGTTCAGTTGCGAGACCATTTGCTCCGCTTTGCCGCGACTAGGATTCCAAACCAACACCTTATCAATCGGACGTACGCAGCGGTACGCCTCAGGCAATAGTGCGCCGACCCGTCCTGCACCCAAGACCAATAAAGTTCGCGAATCTTCACGGCTCAACCAGCGTGCCGCCAGAGCAGAGGCTGCCGCCGTACGCCGCGAAGTAATGGCATCACCGTCCAGTACCGCCACCGGCCGCCCCGTTTGCGCGTCGTACAAAATCACGACTGAATGCAAACCGGGCAGCCCTCTGATGTGATTATCGGGAAATATGGATACGGTTTTCACTGCCATCCATTTTTGCGGCAGCCAAGAGGGCATCAGTAACAGAATGCCGTCTTGGCGGTTATTGTCATCCACAATCGGATGAATGTGCCGCAGAGGAACATGGCAACCGGACACAAACATTTTTTCGATTGCAGTGAGCAATTGGTCAAACGGTAATGCCGATGTGGTATGTTGGTGGTCGAAAATCTGCATGGATGTTTCCTTGTTTCTTTATGGAATAATTATTTCCTATACGAAAATTTATATTGTAAAATAACACGTGTCAATATTTTTAAGGCAAAGAATCCGATATTTGCCTCATCAAACTCTGACGCGTGTCCAACGCGTTATTGATATACTTAACCGAATAATTTTAAAAATGATTTGAGTGTATCTGCTGAATTAAACCGGCCGACCAAGCCATAACGGTATCCCGTAAATAATGGAGAAAGCTATGTTTCAATTTACCCACCCGCAAACAGAACTACGCCGTGCAATTACCGCCGCTTACCGCCGTGATGAAAGCGAAGCCGTCGCCGATATGCTGCAAGCCGCGGCCATGAGCGAAGAAGAAAAAAACAATGCCAAGGCGCTGGCACGGCGCTTGGTTACGCAGGTGCGCGAAAACCGCAGCAAAGCCAGCGGCGTAGATGCGCTGATGCATGAGTTTTCCTTATCCAGCCAAGAAGGGGTTGCATTGATGTGTTTGGCCGAGGCTCTGCTGCGTATCCCCGACAATGCCACGCGCAACAAATTGATTCAGGATAAATTATCCGGCGGCAACTGGAAAAAACACCTTAATAACAGCCCGTCGTTATTCGTAAACGCCGCCGCTTGGGGCTTGCTGATTACCGGCAAACTGACTTCGGCCAACGACGACAAAACGCTGGGTATGGCGCTCACCCGTATCATCGGCAAGGGTGGTGAGCCGATGATACGCAAAGGCGTGGATTACGCCATGCGCCTGTTGGGTAAACAGTTTGTAACCGGGCAAACCATAGAAGAGGCGCTGCAAAACGGCAAAGAGCGTGAAAAACTGGGTTACCGTTTTTCATTCGATATGCTCGGCGAAGCGGCAATGACCCAAGCCGATGCCGACCGGTATTATCAGGACTATGTCAACGCTATCCACGCCATTGGCAAAGATGCGGCAGGGGCGGGCGTATACGAGGGTAACGGTATCTCGGTAAAACTTTCCGCCATTCACCCGCGTTATGTACGCGCCCAACACGATCGGGTGATGAGTGAATTGTTGCCCAAATTAAAGCAGTTGTTTCTGTTGGCCAAACAATATCAAATAGGTTTGAACATCGACGCCGAAGAAGCCAACCGCCTCGAATTGTCGCTTGACTTGATGGAAGAGTTGGTGTCCGATCCCGATTTGGCGGGCTTTAACGGCATCGGTTTTGTGGTACAGGCTTATCAGAAACGCTGTCCGTTCGTCATCGATTATTTAATCGATCTGGCACGCCGCAACAATCAGAAATTGATGATCCGCCTGGTGAAGGGCGCCTATTGGGATAGCGAAATCAAATGGGCGCAGGTAGACGGCTTAAACGGCTATCCGGTCTACACCCGTAAAGTTCATACCGATGTTTCCTACTTGGCTTGCGCACGCAAGCTCTTGGCGGCGCAGGATGCGGTATTTCCGCAGTTTGCCACCCACAACGCTTATACCTTGGCTGCCGTTTACCAAATGGGAGAAGGCAAAGAATTTGAATTCCAATGTCTGCACGGCATGGGCGAAACCTTGTACGACCAAGTGGTCGGCAACCAAAATTTAGGCCGGCGCTGCCGCATTTACGCACCGGTAGGCACCCATGAAACTTTGCTGGCTTATCTGGTTCGCCGCCTGTTGGAAAACGGCGCCAATTCATCGTTTGTCAACCAGATTGTCGATGAAAAAGTCAGCATAGACGATTTAATCCGCTGCCCGCTCGACGCCGCAGAAAAAACGCAAGGCAAATTACACGCAGCGCTGCCTCTGCCGCGCCAGCTGTATGGCGACAGCCGCACCAATTCGCAAGGCTGGGATTTGAGCAATGAAAACGTACTGCATTTGCTCGAAAACGAAATGAACGCTGCCGCCCAAAAAAATTATGATGCGGCTTCGTTAACCGCAGCGAGCGTACAGCATCAAGAAAAAACGGCAGTCAAAAATCCTGCCGATCACGATGATATTGTCGGTAACGTATCTTTTATCAACGCCGGTTCGATAGCCGAAGTGGTGGCTGCCGCCAAAGCCGCCGAAGCCGGTTGGGCGGCGAGCAGCGCTGCCGAGCGTGCGGAAATGTTGCGCCGTTTTGCCGATTTGCTCGAAGCGCATACGCCCGCTTTGATGATGCTGGCGGTACGCGAAGCGGGTAAAACGCTGAATAACGCGATTGCCGAAGTGCGCGAAGCGGTTGATTTCTGCCGTTATTATGCGCATGAAGCCGAAACCACCTGCGCCGGCAGAGCACCGCAAGGTACGATCGTAGCCATCAGCCCGTGGAATTTCCCTTTGGCGATTTTTGTCGGCGAAGTGGTGGCGGCTTTGGCTGTCGGCAACACCGTGATTGCCAAACCGGCGGAACAAACCAGCCTGATTGCCCATTACGCCGTAGGCTTGCTGTATGAAGCGGGCGTGCCACAGAATGTATTGCAATTGGTTTTGGGCGCCGGCGAAGCGGGCGCTGCCTTAACGCAAGACGAGCGCATCAACGGTGTGATTTTCACCGGTTCCACCGAAGTGGCCAAACTGATTAACCAATCACTGGCCAAACGCGATGACAACCCTGTTTTGGTTGCCGAAACCGGCGGTCAAAATGCGATGATCGTCGATTCCACCGCATTGGCCGAGCAAGTATGCGTAGACGTACTCAACTCCGCTTTCGACAGCGCCGGCCAACGCTGTTCGGCCTTGCGCGTATTGTGCGTACAAGAAGATGTGGCCGGCCACATGATTGAGATGATTAAAGGAGCGATGGACGAATTATCCCTGAACAATCCGATGCGGTTGTCCACCGATATCGGCCCAGTGATTGACAGTGAAGCGCAGCAAAATCTGCAAGGGCATATCGAAAGAATGAAAGGCGTCGCCAGAAGCTATCATGAATTGGAACTGCCTGAAAATAGCAACGAAGCCACATTTATCGCGCCCGTTATGTTTGAGTTGAACAACTTAAACGAATTGCAACGCGAAGTATTCGGCCCGGTATTGCACGTGGTACGCTACCGTGCGGGCGAGTTGGATCAGCTCATCGACCAAATCAACAGCAAAGGCTACGCACTCACCCACGGCATCCACAGCCGCATCGACGGTACCATCGAACATATCTGTTCACGCATTGAAGCGGGCAATATTTATGTAAACCGCAACATCGTCGGCGCAGTAGTCGGCGTACAGCCGTTCGGCGGCCACGGCCTCTCCGGTACCGGCCCCAAAGCCGGCGGCGCGTTTTATCTGCAAAAACTCAGCCGGGGCGATTGGCGGATACCCGAGCTTACCCGCAACGGCCAGGCGGATGAAGCCGCACTTTCGGTAATAGAAAAACTGATGGCGCAAATGGGCTTCAGCCATGACGAAAAAGTACGTCTCGGCCGCATCATCGGCGAAGCGCGCGTGCATACCTTGCGGCAAGCGGAAGCCATGCTGCCCGGGCCGACCGGCGAACGCAACCTGGCGCTATGGCATGCGCCGAAAAAAGTTTGGCTCTACGGCGGCAGCCTGATAGCAGCCTTCGAAGCCTGGATCAAACTGGCTGCCGCCGGCATGAAAACCGTAGTTAGCGAAGAGCATCCGCTGGCTATCTGGCGCGAGCACGCCGAAGGCTTGATTGAGGTGAGCAGCCGCAATATTCCCGCCGGTATCAGCCATCTGATTGCATTGGAAAAACCGAGTCGCGAACTTCGCCAGCAAGCCGCTTTGCAAGAGGGCGCGCTAATCAAAATCATCGATGCCGCAGAAGGCTTGGATATCCTAGCGGTATTCGAAGAAATCAGCCTGAGCATCAACACCACCGCAGCCGGCGGCAATGCCAGCCTGATGGCCATGGAGGATAGTTGAATCTTTTCAGATGATTTGTTGATCATTCTTCGATAAAAAATGCCTGTCTGAAAACAGTTTAATTATGCAAAAGCATATTGTTCTGTTTTCAGACAGGCATTTATCCCGCCCGGCAGACCAGTTACAATGCCGCATATTTATTTTGAAGCCACACCATGAGCCACCTGATTATTTTCAACAAGCCTTACGGCGTGATCTGTCAATTCGGCGAACATGAAAAACATGCTTCTTTGAAGCAATATATCGATGTACCCGGATTTTATCCGGCAGGCCGCTTGGATACCGACAGCGAAGGCTTATTGCTGTTAACCGATAACGGCAAGTTGCAGGCCCGAATCGCCGAACCGAAATTCAAGTTGGAAAAAACCTATTGGGCGCAAGTAGAAGGCAGCCCGGACGAGAGCCGACTGGAAAGTTTGCGCAACGGGGTGGATCTAAACGATTTTATTACCCGGCCGGCCAAGGTACGCTTGCTGGAAACGGCGCAAACCGATGCGCTGTGGCCGCGCGATCCGCCGATAAGGGTACGCAAAACCGTGTCGGATTTTTGGTTGGAAATCAAAATCAGCGAAGGCAAAAACCGCCAAGTCCGCCGGATGACCGCAAAAGTAGGGTATCCCTGTTTACGGTTGGTGAGGGTGGGAATAGGGCGTATCAACCTGTTTGAAGAAAAGCTGGTGCCCGGGCAGTGGCGTTACACGGAAAAACTGCCTTAAAGCGCTTATTAAACAAACGGCTTCATCATAAAATGCCTGTCTGAAAACAAGCTGAGACCTTTGCAAAAATACTTTAAAGCCGTCTGAAATGCTTAAATCCCGTCATTCCCGCGCAGGCGGGAATCCAGATGGAAATATTGAAGCATTGATTAAACAAATATAGTCGATTCAAATAAAATGTCCGGTAGAGCGCGGACGTTTTCGTCCGCTTTTTATGTATGATTCTGGATATTTTGCGGACGGGGACGTCCGCGCTCCAATCTCGGAGTTTTATTTTAAATCCACTATACTTGGATGCCAAGCGTCTGGATTCCCGCCTGCGCGGGAATGACGGAGTTCAGATTTTTTAGATAGCAATTTGAATTTTGCAAAGGTCTCGCTTTCGCGTTAGCGTTCTGGTGAAGTAATCAAAATGCCTGTCTGAAAAATTTTTGCTTTCAGACAGGCATTCAATATTGAAAATCACTGTTTATAATCCAACACATACCGCGCGCCGTCATCCTGTGCCAGCAGGCGGGTAAGGGCAGGCAGGCATTCCTTTAATTGTTCGGCCAAAAGATACGGCGGATTGATGAGCCACATACCGCTGCCGTGCATTCCGAAACCGTCGGTGCGCGGCGTATGCACGTACAATTCGGCCTGCAAATAATTTTCCGGTGCCAATTTTTTCAATTTTTCCGGCAATTTCCGGCTTTCCTCGCGCGAAAGGCAAGGGTACCACACCATATAACAGCCTTGCTCAAAGCGTTTTTGCGCTTCTTTCAAAGTACCGATTACCCGCGCATAGTCCTGTTTTTCTTCATAAGGCGGATCAATGAGCACTACTGCACGGCGTGGAGGCGGCGGCAGCAGAGCAATCAAACCGCGGTAGCCGTCTTCCTGTTTCAAAATACCGCGCCTGCCCAAACGTACTTCCTGCATATTGTGTTGCAAATGGGAAAAATCGGTAGGGTGCAACTCAAAAAAACGCAATTTGTCGGCAGGGCGCAACACTGCTTGTGCCAGCCAAGGCGAGCCGCAATAAAGATTTTCGGCGGGCAGTATGTTTTTCAGACAGGCAATAAATTCGGCCAATAAAGGCGGCAGGTTTTCGCCGGTGGTGCGCAATTTTTCAATGCCTTGCCGGTATTCGCCGACTTTTTGTGCTTCCCGGCCACCCAAATCATATAAACCTGCGCCGCTATGCGTATCGATATACCAATAGGGTTTGTCTTTACGGTTGAAATAATCCAAAACCAACCACAAAGTAAAGTGTTTCAATACATCGGCATGATTGCCGGCATGAAAAGCATGTCGGTAACTGAGCACAGTCTCGTCCTTAATTTAGAATCAAAATGCCTGTCTGAAAGCGTACTGCATGTTTTCAGACAGGCATATTAGAGCTAAAACAGCTTAATTATTTGGCAAAATATTTATTGAAGATTTTGTCGTATTCGCCGTTGGCGCGAACTTCTTTCAACGCATCGTTCAGCATTTTCAGCGTAGTCTCATCGCCTTGGCGTACGGCCAAGCCGTAGTGCTCAACTTCAAAATCGGGCACGGCAACCATGGTAAAGCCTTTATCGCTGTTGTTTTTCACATAATTGCCTACCACCGCGCTGTCGCTCACCACTGCATCCAAACCGCCGTTTTCCAGCTCTTTGATAACCAAAGTCACGTTCTCAAAGCGGGCGATTTTTTCACTGTTGTTGCCCAATATCTTGGTTACCGCAGTATCACCGGTATTACCGGTTACCACGCCGACTTTCTTGGCATTTTTCAAATCTTCTACCGATTTGATTTCCTTATTTTTCGGTACCAGAATCACTTGGGTGATTTCAAAATAAGGATCGGTAAACGCCATGGTTTGTTTGCGCTCTTCATTGATGGTTACCGCCGAAGCCAGAATATCCACATCGCCATTCTTCAGCGCAGGAAACAGGCTGTCCCACGGCTGATGTTTATATTCCACTTTAAAGTTGCCGGCTTTGGCCATTGCGTTCATCAAATCCACGTCGAAGCCCTGAACTTCGTTTTTCTCATTCAAAGATTCAAACGGCGCAAACTCCGCATTCATCGCCACGCGGTATGCTTTACCGGAAGCAGGAGCGGCAGGAGTCGAAGCATCGGAAGCCTTGCTTGCCGCCGTTTCCGTTTTACCGCCGCAAGCACCTAAAGCGAGAGTAGAGCAGGCCACGGCCAGTGCCAGCCATTTTTTCATGTTCATAACGTTTATCCTTTGATTGGTATGGTTTGATTCGTTAAATATTTTAGCATGAATTTACAAAACTGAATCTGTATTTTCAACACATGTTTTAATATTCTTTTTCCCTGAAGAAAGAATAGGTTACATCATGAAACAAATCCACGTGCGGGCTGTCTTCATAGCTTAGCTCCGCTAGCGCATCCTCAAAAGCCAATTGAATCGATTCCACCGCATTCTGTGCCGTTTCACCGGGTAGGGCACGGATTAAGCCTTTCAAAGCGGTAGAGAGTACACGGTTCTGCATACGTAAAACCTCCGTGGTTTCCTCCAGAAACTCCAGCCGTTTCTCAATGTCGCTCATGATGTTCTTCCGAATAATCTGTTAAAATATCGATTATTATAAGCCTTTAAATACCATTAAAGAAAGTAGCAAAATGAACGACCGCCGCCCGTTCCCGCCAGACAACCGACACAGTACTTATTCCGCCGAAAGCCAGCAAGAAGAATGGGAGCGTAAACTGCAACAATTGCGCGAACAAAACGGTGTCGCGCCCCCCTCGCCGTATGCTACTCAAAAACAAACGCCACGCACCAATGCCATCCGTCCGCAATCCGCCATTAAAAACATGGCGCAAGCAGAGGCTCGCGAAAAAGCTTTGCTGGAATATCTGCGCCAGTGGCAGCAGGAAATAAACGCTAATTTTGACGAAGAACAGCCGGAAGAAGATGCTTCCGTATTGTTACAGGAAGATTGGATCAGCGCTCAAACTGCCTTACAAGGCGAAGTGGACGAAAGTATCATCGAGAAAACCAGCACCGTGTGGGTAAACCCCAAACACGGAGCCTTACCAGAGCCGGTAATGGAACAAGCTGAAATTTTTGAAGAAAGCGGCACAGAAGAAGAAAAAATCGTGCCTTCTACCGTACGTCCCGAAAACATTCCGGTAACCATCAACATTATCAACCCTCATGTCGCCCCTAATCTGCCGGCGATGTGCCTGTCTGAAAAAGAGCTGCTCGATAGGCTGACACGCAAACTGCTGCCACACCTTACCGATGCCGTCTCCGGCATGATACGCACGGTGGTGCAAAAGCAAACCGCAGCCATGACTTATCAAATCCAGCAATCATTGGCACAGGAAGCGCCCAATATCGTCAAAGAAGTTCTCGACCATAATCTACGTACCGTAATGAAAGACATTCGCTACGATTTAAAATACAAACGCCGTTAAGGCAAAGGCCTGTCTGAATGAAAAAAATAACTGGCTGTGGCTGATACCCGCAGCAGCTATCTTATTGTATTCACAATGGAATAAACAAGATAACCACAATTACGCCGATAACAGAAATGCCACAAGCAGCCAAACCCAAACGGCTACCAGAAGCAGCCAAAATACCGTAAATGGTGATAACGCTTTAAAACAAGCTTTTGAAAACAAAACAAGTAATCTGCAGGTACAAGGCAGCGGTACAGTCACCAAAACGCTTCCTGACGACAACAAAGGCAGCCGTCACCAACGCTTTATCTTAAAACTGGCCAACGGCCAAACTTTATTAGTCGCACACAATATCGATTTGGCACCGAAAATTAAAGGCTTGAAAAAAGGCGATACCGTTGGTTTTAACGGTGAATACGAATGGTCGGAACAAGGCGGCGTCATCCATTGGACGCATCATGATCCGGCCAAACGTCATGTAGACGGCTGGTTGGAGTATAACGGCCAACGTTATCAATGATTGATTATCAAACAAAAAACGGTGAGAAGAAAAAAGTAGTCGGATTTATACTCTATTGATGGACACACTATAAATTTCGCATAATCATAATTATGTTAAATTATATACAACAAACCTCACGTAGTATAGTGAATTAAAATAAGAATTCCAAACTTTACTCCCCCCTTACCAGCAGAAA
>NZ_JAUNHL010000018.1 GCF_030523955.1 Neisseria sp. | reverse complement strand
ATAAATCTGCCTCGGATAAATCTACCCGAGATAAATTCGCTCCCTGTAGAGAGGTTCCAGCGAGTGAATGCAGAACCTCTTCCTCTAGTCCGGGCAAATGCAAATTGATATATGGCAGGTACAGATTGGGTAATACTTCCGGGTGGCGGGTCAAATGAATGCCGCCGTCTGCAAAAATGGCTTCCGTTAGGGCAACGGCTAAGGGGCTTTTAGCCAAATTTTTTTGCCGTTTTATATCCTGCTCATGGGGCTTGAACAATGCCAGCCAGGCACTGGTTAATAGGTTTAAAGCCGGTTTGCGGAATGCCTCGCCATGATGGCCGCAATAAAAGGGACGCAGCATTTGAACGGCGGCAATCTGCAAACCCACCGCGCCATCCTGACGGCTAAAGGTAGGCAAATGTTGCTTGGGATTTAATTGGCTAAACTCTCTAATCCTTTCATATTCATTTGGTTTGTCCCCATTACCCTCCCCATGATCTTCTCCCTCTTTTGAATTTGAATATTTCTCTTTTTCGGTGATTTTTTCTTCAACCAAATGCATGCCGCTGACCCATTCGGCAATTTTATGAAACTCTTTTAAGTTAACGTCTTTCCGTTGATTTTCTAACTGTTGAAGAGCGTTTTCATCACGAAACTTCCAAATAAAAAATGCAATGGGTGCGGAAATCATCAACACAACCAAGGTCCAAATGCCATTACCTTTAAAAATTGCTTTCCACGTTTCTTGTTCATGTAGAAACGCTAAGTCATTTATGAAAATTGGAATGAGTATAGACATTTCTAATAAGGCGACTAATAGGATAAGCCTTCCTCTAGATTCATATAGCCACGCAATAAATCTATTTTGATTTTTTGTTGATTCTGAAGGTTGTTTTTTGCTCATCGTATACTCTAATTGATTTAGTGTGATTAAGCGTTAGATCGGATTCTTGAATCCGATATTTTGCACCCTGCGCAGTATCGTAGTTCGAGCATTAATGCCCGACCTACCACCTCAATGCGCCTCTTCCCAATTCTCCCCCACGCCCACTTCGGCCACCAGCGGCACGTTTAATTGTCCACCGGCCACGCCTGCCATAATCTCAGGCAGTTTCTGTTTCACCAATTCCAGTTCCGATTCAACTACTTCCAACACCAATTCGTCGTGCACCTGCATAATCAGTTTGCTTTGCAGGCCGTCTGAAACGAGCCAGTTGCGCACGTCTATCATGGCGCGTTTGATCAGGTCGGAGGCGGTGCCCTGCATGGGGGCGTTGATGGCGGCGCGCTCGGCGCCGGCGCGTTGGTTGGCGTTGGCGGCGCGGATGTCGGGCAGGTAGAGGCGGCGGCCGAACAGGGTTTCGACATAACCTTGCGCGGCGGCCTGTTCTTTGGTGCGCTGCATATAGTCGGCCACGCCGGGGTAGCGGGAGAAGTAGCGGTCGATAAAGTTTTTGGCGGATAGGTTGTCGATGCCCAACGATTTGGCGAGGCCATATTGCCCCATGCCGTAGATCAGGCCGAAGTTGATGGTTTTGGCGTAGCGGCGCTGTTCGCTGCTGACGCTTTCGGGGGCGACGCCAAACACTTCGGCGGCGGTGCGGCGGTGTACGTCTTCGCCGTTTTGGAAGGCGGCGAGCAGGGTTTTGTCGCCGGAGAGGTGCGCCATAATGCGCAGTTCGATTTGCGAATAGTCGGCGGATACGATCACGCTGCCGGCGGGGGCGGTGAAGGCGCGGCGCACGCGGCGGCCTTCGGCGGTGCGGATGGGGATGTTTTGCAGGTTGGGGTTGTTGCTGGCAAGACGGCCGGTGATGGCGACGGCTTGGGCGTAGGTGGTGTGCACGCGGCCGGTTTGCGGGTTGATCATCTCGGGCAGTTTGTCGGTGTAGGTGGATTTGAGTTTGGCCAGGCCGCGGTTTTGCAGGATGATGTTGGGCAGCGGGTAGTCTGGCGCGAGCTGTTCGAGCACGGCTTCGTTGGTGGAAATGCCGCCGGAAGCGGTTTTTTTCAGCCCTTTGGTGGGGATGCCCATTTTGTCGAACAGGATTTCCTGCAATTGTTTGGGCGAGTTGAGGTTAAACGGCTGGCCGGCGATTTGGTAGGCCTGCTGCTCAAGCTGCAACAGTTCGCTGCCCAATTCGTGGCTTTGGCGGGCGAGTTCGTTTTTGTCGATTAATACACCGGTGCGCTCCATTTCAAACAGCACTTGGGCCACGGGCAGCTCCATGTTTTGATACATTTCCAGCTGTTTGGCGTCCATGCGCGCTTTAAGCCAGCTTTCGATGCGCAGGGCGAAATCGGCGTCTTGCGCGGCGTATTCGGTGGCCTGCTCCAGCGCCACGTCGGCAAAACTGATTTGCTTGGCGCCTTTGCCGCACAGGGATTCGTAGGTGATGGTGGGCAGAGCGAGCCAGCGTTCGGCTAATTCGTCGAGGCCGTGCCCCAAGTGGCTTTCGAGAATATACGAGGCGAGCATGGCGTCGCCGGCAATGCCGTTTAAGGCAATATCGTAATTGGCGAAAATGTGTTGGTCGTATTTGAGGTTTTGGCCGATTTTTTTCAGACAGGCATTTTCCAAATGCGGTTTCAGACGGCCTAATACTTCGTTTAAATCAAGCTGTTCGGGCGCGGCGGTGGGGGTGTGGCCGAGCGGGATATACACGGCATCGCCCGCGGCAAAGGCGATGCTGATGCCCACCAGCCGCGCTTCCATCGGGTTGAGCGAGGTGGTTTCGGTGTCGATGCCGACGGCTTCGGCTTGAGATAATCTCTCCAGCAGCGCGGCGAACTGCGCTTCGGTGGTAACCGCTTGGTAATTCAGCGCGGCGGGAGCGGGGGCGGTTTGCGGCAGGCCGTCTGAAACATTGTTCCCAAAGGGACTTCCTGCGGTCGCAGACAGGCTTTGTTCGGCCAATGCTGCCTGTTCGCCAATGTGCGCGGCGCCGAACAAATCGCCGTTGCCTTCATGCATGCGTTCTTCGGCTTCTTTCAGCCAGGTGCGGAAATTCAGGCGCTTGAATTCCACCGCCAGCTGCGACCATTTCGGCGTGCTGCGGCGCAGGCTTTCGAGGCCGTCTGAAAGTTCAGCGTGCAAATCGACATCGGTTTTAATGGTCACCAGTTGGTAAGACAAGGGCAGTTGAGGCAGCGCGGCTTGCAGGTTTTCGCCTACCTTGCCTTTGATTTCGCCCGCGTGTTCGATCACACCCTGCAAGGTGCCGTATTGTTCCAGCCATTTCACTGCGGTTTTCGGGCCGCATTTTTCCACGCCCGGTACGTTGTCCACTTTGTCGCCCATCAGCGTGAGGTAGTCGATGATTTGGTCGGGGCGCACGCCGAACTTGGCTTTTACGCCGTCGATATCGAGCTTTTCGTTGCTCATGGTGTTCACCAGCGTAACGTGCTCGCTCACCAGTTGCGCCATGTCTTTGTCGCCGGTGGACACCACCACGTTCCAGCCCGCCGCTTCGCCCTGTTTGGCCAGCGTGCCGATCACGTCGTCCGCTTCCACGTCGGGCACCACCAACACCGGCCAGCCCATCAGCCGCACCATTTCCGGCAGCATTTCCGCCTGCGGGCGCAAGTCGTCGGGCATCGGCGGGCGGGTGGCTTTGTAGTCGGGAAACATTTGGTGGCGGAAGTTTTTGCCTTTGGCGTCAAACACCACCGCGCAATAGTCGTGCACATAATCGGCGCGCAGGCGGCGCAGCATATTGAGCACGCCGTAAAGCGCACCGGTGGGCGTGCCGTCGGGCGCGGTTAAGGGCGCCATGGCGTGAAAAGCGCGGTAGAGATAGGAAGAGCCGTCAACGAGGAGCAGGGTTTGGGACATGGGAATGCCTGTCTGAAAACTGATTGGAGATGACGGGATTATAACGGGATAAGGCGGGCGGGGCATCTTTGGGCTAGGCCGGTGAGTTTGCGGTTGCGGCAAAGATGGCAAGATACTCGGGTCAAGCCCGAGTATGACAGGCATTGGGACGTAGGTCGGGCATTTATGCCCGACCTACCGTTGTTCTTTCACAATCAATATTTGCTTAATTTAGAAGAATGCCTGTCTGAAAAACAGATGGGCGGTTTTCAGACAGGCATTGAATGCGCTTTAAAACACCCGGGTTTCAAATACCTGCGGATTCGGTTCGTTCAAATCCATGTCGAAGTCGTCTACCGTAATCGCGATTTTGATGAGGCGGCGGGCTTGGCGCAGTTGCGCGGCTTCGTCTTCGCTGATCAGGTTCATCTCAACGGCTTCGCTGATGCGGGCGGCGGGGGTTTCTGCCGTCAGCTGCCCTTTGGCTTCGGCTTTGCGCAACAGTTGCTCCAGCTTGCCGGTTTGCCGCGCGGCTTCCAGCGCGGGTTTTAAAACGGCCAGCGGCTCGTATAAGTCGTCGGCTTCGGCTTGTGGTTTGAAGTGGAAGCGGGTGAGGCGCTCGAGTGTTTCATCGTGCCGCTGCATGTCGGCGGCCACTTGGTGCGCCAGTTTGTCGCTCGGTGCAGCTTCGCGTTTGCCGAGCGGGAACACGATCAGCCGCAAGAGGGCGGCCGCCCAGCGGTTGGGCAGGTTGGCAATCAGGCCGGAAAGTGAGGTTTCGGTTTCATGCAACGCCATGCGCACCGCATATTCGGCCAACGGCAAATCGGCACTTTGGCTGCTTTCGCGCTCGAAGCGTTTCAGACAGGCCGTGGCGATATAGAGGTTGGAAAAGGCATCGGCCAACCGGCCGGAGAGGCTTTCGCGCCGTTTCAAGTCGCCGCCCAGGCTGAGCATGGCGACGTCGGCGGCGAAGGCGAAAGCGGCGCTTAAACGGTTGAGCTTTTTATAGGCAAAAGCCAGTTTGCCGCGGGGGGCTTGGCCGCCGCCGTTGGTGATGCCGAAGACGAAGCTGCGGGCGGCATTGCCGGCGCTTTGGCGCAGGTGGCTGCAAAAGGCGCGGTCGAACGCCGCTATGTCATCGGCTTCCAGTGCGCGGATTTCCGACAAGACGTGATGGTGGCAGCGGAAAGCACCTTGTCCGAAAATCATCAGGCTGCGGGTTAAGATGTTGGCACCTTCCACCGTGATGCCGATGGGGATGGCGTTGTACATGGCCGCCAGATAGTTGCGCGGCCCGGTTACCACGGCGCGCCCGCCGTGGATATCCATCGCATCGTTGATGACTTTGCGCAGCCGCTCGGTATTGTTGAATTTCACCATGGCGGAGATCACCGAAGGGTTTTCACCCAGATCCAAGCCGGTTAAGGCCAAATCCTGCGTGGCTTCCATTTGGTAGGTATGGCCGCCGATGCGGGCCAGTGCGTCGGCCACGCCTTCGAATTTGCCGATGGGCAGGCCGAACTGCTGGCGGATGCCCGCCCAGGCGGAGGTGGTCCAGGCGGCGTGTTTGGCGTTGCCCACCGATTGCGAGGGCAGAGAGATGCAGCGGCCGATCGACAGGCATTCCATCAGCATCCGCCAGCCCTGGCCGGCATAGTCGCGCCCGCCGATAATCCATTCGAGCGGAAAGAAAATATCTTTGCCCCACACCGGGCCGTTCCAAAACGGCGTGCCGTTCGGATAATGCCGGCGGCGGTGGTGCAGCCCTTCCATGGCGGTCGGTAAGAGGGCGCAGGTGATGCCGATGTCGGTCTCACCGCCGAGCAGCCCTTCGGGGTCGCGCAGTTTGAACGCCAAGCCGATAACGGTGGCGATCGGCGCCATAGTGATCCAGCGCTTTTCAAAACTGACGCGTATGCCCAATACGTTTTCGTGAAAACTGCCGTCGCGCGGATCGGTATAGCTGCCGTAACACACGATGCCGGTATCCGGAATGGCGCCGGCGTCGGAACCCGCCCAAGGGCTGGTGAGCGCAAAACAGGGCATGTCTATGCCTTTGGCCAGGCGCGGCAGGTAGTAATCTTTTTGTTCGGCGGTGCCGTAATGTTGGATGAGTTCGGCCGGTCCCAGCGAATTGGGCAGCATGATCATGTAGGCTGCGGCCGGGCTGCGGCTGGCGATTTTGGTGGCGACTTTGGCATGGGCGTAATGCGAAAATGCCAGCCCGCCGTATGATTTTTCGATAATCATCGCGATAAAGCCTTTGTCTTTAACGTATTGCCACACTTCGGGCGGCAGGTCTTTATCGTGTTGGCTAAAGCGCCAGTCGTTGAGCATCTGGCAGAGGGTTTCGGTTTCGTTGTCCAGAAACGATTGCTCTTCGGGCGTGAGCTCTGGGTCGCGGTATTGCGACAGTTTCTGCCAATCCGGCCGTCCGTTGAAAATCTCGGCGTCCCACCAAACCGTACCGGCATCGATGGCGGCCTGCTCGGTGGCGGAGAGCGGCGGCAGAATGTTTTTAAACAGCCTGAACGCCGGCTGGCTCAGGAATTTGAGGCGCAGGGAATCGACGGCAAACAGCAGGCACAGCGCGGCCCACAATAAGCCCAGCCACCAAGGGAAAATTCCCGCAAGCGTTAATAAAGCGGCTAAGGCCAGCCAGAACGGCCAGGCGGCGCCGAAAAAAGCCAGTAATAAGAGGCCGGCCAAGGCGGCGATGATTGCCCACATAAGTTTTCTCCTTGTTGTTCTGGTTATATAGTGGCTTAAATTCAAAATGGTACAGCGTTGCCTTGCCTTGCCGTACTATCTGTACTGTCTGCGGCTCGTCGCCTTGTCCTATTTTTAATTTAAACCACTATAGTTGTGATGAATCATGCCTGTCTGAAAACGGTGGGAGCGGGGTTTCAGACAGGCATGGTTTTGACTTTATCCGCGCTGATTCAGGTTATCCAGCAGGCGCTGCAAGGTGGAGCGGAGCATCATGACATTCTCCGGCAGCAGCCCGACCAGCATCGTCCGTTCGAAAGCCTCGGCCTCGGCCATGCAGCGCTGGTAAACGGCCAAACCGGTTTCGGTTAAATCAATCAAGACCATTCTGCCGTGGTTGGGATCGTTTTGTTTGCTGACCCAGCCGTGCAGGATCATGGTGTTCACAATCTGGTTGGCGGCTTGCGGCGAAATAAACGAACGGGCGGCCAGCGAGGCGTTGGCCGTAGCGCCGCGCCGCGCCAGATGCGAGAGCATCGTAAACTGCGGCAGGCTGACCCCCAGCGGCTTGAGCGCCTCGCTCAGGTGCTGGCTGACCAATCGGTCCAAGCGCCCGAGGCTGTAGCTGACGGTAGGCAGATCGTTGTTGGCAAGCACCGTGTGCTCCATATTTTCCCTTTCGTTATTGGCTTTTCGTGCGGCTAAAGCGCAGCACCAATGTAAATGCGCTGATAAAGGCGATGGCGATCACCGGAATGGCGGCGGTAATCACGGCGCCGCTGGATTGGCCGGCGCCCAGAATCAAACCGGCCAGAATCGGGCCGGCGAAAGAGCCGGCGCAGCCGACGGCCACGGCGGTGCCGACGCCGGTGCCGCGGATGGCGGCAGGATAAAACATGCCCGCCAGCGCGTAAAGCGCGCCTTGGCCGCCGATAATAAAGATACCGCAGGCAGTGGTGGCCGCCACCAGTGCGCTTAAGGATGATCCTTCGGACAGGGCATACAGCGCCGCCAGCATGCCGACGTAAATCATAACGACCACTGCTTTGATGTTCAGCTTATCCAGCAGCAAGCCCAGCAGCAGGGTGCCCAATACGCCGCCGACGTTAAAGCCTATCTGAACGTAATTGATTTCTTCGCGGCTGAAATTTTGGTTGGCAAACAGGGTCGGCAGCCAGTTGAGCAATACATATAAAACAATCAGCGTGCAGAAAAAGCTGACCCACAACTGAAGCGAGCCGAACAGGCGGCCTTCGCCGAACAGAATATGCGGGATGGAATATTTGCGCTGCTCGGCTTCCAGCTTGCTTTGCAGATAGGCCTTCGATTCCGGCAGAAACAGCCAGATTACCGGCAACAGCAGCAGCGGGGCGAAACCGCCGACATAGAAAATCGACTGCCAACCGAATTGTTTGGCCATGGAAATCGCCACCACCGAGGTGAGGATGCCGCCGGCCGGTACGCCGCAATACATCACGCTCACCGCCGTGCCGCGCCATTTCGGGCTGACGGCTTCGGTGGCCATCGTAATTAAAATCGGCAAGGCGCCGCCCAGCCCCAGGCCGGTCAGGAAGCGGGCGCCGAGCAATAAGGGAAACGAAGCGGCATGGGCGGTTAACACGCTCATCAGGCCGAACAGGATGGTGTTGACGATCAGAATCGGCTTGCGGCCATACAGGTCGGCCATTTTGCCGGCCAGCAGTGCGCCGGGCAGGGTGCCCAGCGTGGCGGCGGAAAAGGCCATGCCCAGCTGGTTGGGCTCGAGGTGGAAGGCTTCGCGCATCATCGGAGCCGCCACGCCCATGGATTGCAGGTCGAAACCTTCCATCAGCGCGAGCAGGAAACACAGCGCCAATGTGATTTTGGCACTGTTTTGTATGGTTCTTCCCTCGGCAGTCATGATATTTCTCCTTGATTCCGTTTGTTATAGCAAATTTAATTAATTTTCGATACAAGGCAGCAAGCCGCAGGCAGTACAAATAGTACGGAAAGGCGCAGCAACGCCGTAGCGAAAGTTAAGTTAATCTGCTATATCGGCGCTGCCAACCGGCGGGGAAGGTACCATCGGTGTAAATGCCTGTCTGAAAAGGATTGCAGCGCGTTTTTTTATATTTTTACGGTGCCAGAAAACGCAGCGGATCCGCTTCTTCGCCGTATAAGGCGGCGATTTCTTGCCGGCGGTTGTTGCGCAGCAGGCGCTGGTTGAGGTTGCCTTTATCGGTTTTTTCGCCCAGTCCTGCGTCGGGTGCACGCTCCATCAGGTACAGGCGCGCGATGCGTTTCGAGCTGGCGTTGTAGCCTTGGTTGATTCGCGCCATAAATTGCCCGAACCAAGCCTGTACCGCCGGATGCAGCAACACTTCGCGCCAATCCGCCTGTTCAGACAGGCCGCTGATGCGGCGGGTAACGGTGGGCTTGGCGAAGGCCAATACGCCGATTTCGTATTTTCCCTCGCCCACCAGCACCACATCTTCGATCAATTCATTGCCTTGAATCAGAATGCGGCTGCGCAATTCGCCGACGTTGACGAAGGTGCCGGTGTTCAGTTTGAAGTCTTCGGCGATGCGCCCGTCGTATACCAGGCCGTCGGCGATATTTTGGGGATTGTGCAGGCGCACCGCATCGCCGGTGCAGTAAAACCCTTCTTCGTCGAAACTGGCGCGGCCGTCGTCGTGCCGCCAATAGCCGGGCATCACGTGCGGGCCGCGTACCCGCAGCTCGAGCTTGCCGTCTACCGGTACCAGCTTCACTTCGCAGCCGGGGGCGGGAAAGCCGACGAATCCGGCTTCCAGATTGGTCGGCCCGGTGGTGAAGGTGCAGGAAGGGGAAGTTTCGGTCATGCCCAGCCCGGCCATGATGCGGATGCGCTCGCCGCAATGGGCGTAGCTGATGTCGGAGAGTTTCTGCCACAAATCCTGCGACAGCGCCGCACCGGCGAAGAACAGCAGTTTCACCCGTTTGAAAAAGGTCTCGCGCAATTGGGCGTCTTCGGTCAGCGCGTTGGCCAGCGCCGCCCAGGCAACCGGTACGTTCAAATACAGGGTGGGCGAAATTTCTTTCAGGTTGCGGATGGTTTCGTGGAAGCGGTCGGGTGTCGGGCGGCCGTCGTCGATATAGAAGCTGCCGGCGTTATAGAGCACGATGCCCATGTTGTGGCTGCCGCCGAAGGTGTGGTGCCAGCTCATCCAGTCGACCAATACCGGCGGCTCCTCTTCCATTTGCGCCAGGGTTTGGCGCAGCATCTGCTGATTGCTGCACAGCATTTTGTGGGTGGTCGGTACCACTTTGGGCAGGGCGGTCGAGCCGGAGGTGAACATGAATTTGGCGATGTCGTCGGGGCGGATTTGCGCATGCCGCTGCTCGATGGCGTCGGTGGCCGGGGTGTTTAATAAATCGTTGAAATTCAGACAGGGCTTGCCGTCGATTTCGCCGGTGGTGGTCACAATCGGCTCTTCTGCCTGCCCGCAGGCGGCCAGATGTTTCAGAAAACCTTTACCGTCGCCGGCAAAAAACATGCCCGGCGTGAGCGTTTCGATAACGTGGCGCAATTTGTCGGGCGTTTCGGCCACCAGCGAATAGGCCGGGGCGACATAGGCGTAAGGTATGCCCGCCAGCATGGCGCCGAAATTCAGCAAAAACGCTTCCAGCGAGTTTTCCGAAAGTATCATCAGCGGGCGTTCGGCGGATAAATCGTAGGCAAGCAGCGCTTGGGCGATGTTGCGCGCCGCCGCCAGCGTTTGCGCGTAGGTGTAGCTTTGCCATTGGCCGTTATCGCCGCGCCTGGCGACAAACAGGCGGTCGGGGTGCTTTTCGGCGTTTTCGTACAAACGCTGCGACAATACTTCGGGATAGGGCTTTAAGGCTTCGACGGGGGTGATGTAGTAAACGCCGTCTGCTTCGTGCACGGTCACTTCATGACCGCCCAGCTTTACGTCGCGGACGGGATAGCCAAGATAGGATGTTTGAGTCATGCTGTTTCTCCTTTGCAGCATTTTCAGACAGGCATAGGCAGGGCATGGAGGGTTTTGTTTTTTGTTTTAATCAAATAATGCCTATCTGATGAAAGAAGGCTCGTTAAATCGGATAATGCTTGGGCGTACTGCGTACGGTTATCCAGCGTAATTCGGTAAACTCATGGATCGATGCCTGCGAGCCGAAACGCCCGTAACCGCTTTCTTTTACGCCGCCGAACGGCATCGGCGCTTCGTCGTCAACCGTGGCCGAATTGATGTGGCAGATGCCGCTTTCGATTCTTTGCGCCAAAGCCATGGCACGGCCGATGTCGCGGCTGAATACGGCGGCGGATAAACCGAATACCGAATCATTGGCTTTGCTTACTGCTTCATCATCGCTTTTCACCCGCTCCAGCGTACATACCGGGCCGAAAGATTCTTCGGTATAAAGCTGCATGCCCGGGGCAATGCCGTCGAGCAGAATCGGGCTGATGGCGGTGCCGTTCACGCGGTATTCGGTGATGGCGCGCGCGCCTTTGTCTTCCGCATCGCGCACCATAGACAGAATGCGGTCGGCAGCGCGGCGGCTTTCCACATGGGCGATGTGCACCTGTTCGCGCGGGTCGCCGGTAACGAAGCCGTCGATTTTGGCTTTCAAGCGCTCAATCAGCGCATCGGCCGCTTTTTCGTGCACCAGCACCCGCTCGGTACTCATGCAAATCTGCCCCTGATTGAAAAACGCGCCAAACGCAATCGCGTTGGCCGCTTCGTCCAAATCCGCGTCTTCGCACACGATAACCGGCGCTTTGCCGCCCAATTCCAATACCACCGGCTTCAGGTGTTCGGCACATTGTTTGGCGATGATTTTGCCGACATGGGTGGAACCGGTAAAATTCACACGCTTCACCGCCGGATGGGCGATCAGCGCCGCTACCACTTCGGGGGCATCTTCGGCGCTGTGGGTAACCAGATTCACCACGCCTTCGCCCAAACCCGCTTCGTTTAAGGTTTTCACCAAGAGCTCATGCGTGGCCGGACAGATTTCCGAAGCCTTGAGCACCACCGTGTTGCCGCAAGCCAGCGGCATGGCCAGCGCACGGGTCGCCAAAATCACCGGCGCATTCCACGGCGCCATGCCGACCACCACGCCGCAAGGCACGCGCACGGCCATTGCTATGCGTCCGGGCACGTCGCTCGGAATCACGTTGCCTTGAATCTGTGTGACCATGCCGGCGGCGTCGCGCAGCATATTGGCCGCCAGATGCACGTTAAAGCCGTACCACGCGCCGCTCGATCCCATCTCTTCGATGCCGATATTGATGAATGCCTCTGCGCGCGAAGCCAGTAAGTCCGCCGCTTTGAGCAGGCGGTTGCGCTTTTCGCCCGGCGGCAGCGCCGACCAGACGGGAAAAGCTTTCGCCGCCGCTTCCACCGCCGCCACCGCATCGGCCGCCTTACCCGCGGCGGCCTGGCTGACCGCATGGCCGCTCAAAGGGCCGAAACGCTCGAATACCGTACCGTCGGCAGCCGGTCGCGACTGGCCGCCAATCAGCAATTGCACTTGGTTCATTTTTTCTCCTCTCGATTTTTTAGCGGGCAAAGCTCCGTTTTTCGGTTTTCAGACAGGCATAGTGGTCTGGCTGTTTGCAAAAGCATTCTGCTTAGCGTTTATAGGTTTGCAGGCCCGGTTTGATGCTTTTTTCATCCAGAAATTGGCGCATGCCTTCCGCGCGGCCGCCTTCCGGATCGCGGAACAATGCCTGATCAAGCTTGGCGTACAGATAATCTTCGTTTTGATCCCAAGTCAGCTCGCGGCAGCGTTTGAAGCCGTTTTTTGCATAGCGCAGCACCACCGGATTTTTCTCCAGCAGGGTCAGGCACAGTTTTTCCACTTCCGCGCGCAAATCCGCCAAGGGTACGCTCTTGTTGACCAAACCCATTTCTGCGGCCTGTTTGCCGTTGAAGGTTTCGCCGGTCATGATGTAGTACAGCGACTGGCGGTGGCCGACCGTATCGGCCATTGCTTTGCTCACCAGATTACCCGGCGGAATGCCCCAGTTGATTTCCGACAAGCCGAACACCGCTTCATCGGCCGCAATCGCCAGATCGCAGGCCACCAGCGGTGAGAAAGCGCCGCCGAAGCACCAGCCGTTGACCATGGCAATGGTGGGTTTGGCATAAAAGCGTAGCATCTGCCACTGCCATTTGCATGCCTCGCGCCGTGCTTTTTCTTGGGCGATTTCCGGCAGACCGTCGGTTTCGCGGAAGTATTCCTTCAAATCCATGCCGGCCGTCCACGCGCTGCCCTCGCCGGTAATCACCACCACGCCGACGTCGGCATCCTGCTCCAAGGTTTCCAATACGTCGGCCATTTCGCGGTTTAAGGTCGGGCTCATGGCGTTGCGCTTTTCGGGGCGGTTGAGGAAGACCCAGGCGATTTGCTTGCTTACTTCCACTTTTACGGTTTGCCAGCGGTTTTCATAGGACATGTTTTCTCTCCTTCGTGTCAATTCGGCGGTTGCTTTGGGAATTAGTATAATATCAACCAAATTGATATATCAAGCAGGTTTGCTGGTAATGAGAATAATCAGCTGATATTTTTATTTAAATATATGATTTTTTTATAAAAAATATAATGAAACGAGAAAGGCTGTTTGGTTTAGCCGAATAGGGTTACCGTTTGGCGGCTGATCAGGGTTAAGCGCCCGTTTTTGTCCCACATTCTCGCTTCGCTGTGGCCGTAGCCCTCTGCGGCGTAATCGGTGGCGACTTGGTATTGCCAAAAGTCTTCCATGCCGATGTTTTCGGGCTCGTGCAGCAACTCCAGCGTCCAAGTCAGGCTGCTCATGGGGCGATATGTTTGAGCAGGACGGAGGGTGAGGGCGGGAAGCCGTCGGCTAGGGCGATCAGATGCGCCAGGGTGAATGCGCCTTGCTGGTTTTGAAAGCGCGTATAGGCGCCGAACGAGGCGTTTGGGGCGCCGGAAAAGGCTTCTGCGCCTTGTGCCCAGCGTAGGTCCAGATAGTGCAGAAACGGCAGCGGCAAGCCGTTTAAATCTTTTTTGGTAAGCAAGGTGCCGGGCGGCGGCCATTTCGGCGGCGGCGGTAAATCCGTCTGCAAGGCTTGCGAAGGGCGGGCTGCGCCGAAACTGGCCAGCATAACGGCCGCCGTTTCGCCGTTCTGCAATAAATGCACTTCGCCTTGTACCACCGATTTGCCCCGCCGCAGAATCCGGGCGTCTAATTCTACGGGCGAAGCGGCATCGATCGGAGCGACGAAATTGACCGTCATGCTGCGCAAACGGTGCGCTTGCGCGAGAACGTGTTGCAGTTTGGCAAACATCAGCGCAGCGGTTACGCCGCCGAACAGCGAGCGGCCTTGGAACCATATGGCGCCTACGGTGATTTGCTTGCTGTGTTTGAGTGTGGCGAATGCCTGATTTAAATCCATTTTCCGCTCCTTTTATAAAGAAGATTGATATTGTTATCATGTTTTTCTGCAAAAGAAAAGGTTGCCGGAAGCTGCTGACAAAATCGTTCTCTTTGAGCTATAGCAGATTAACTTAACTTTCGCTACGGCGTTGCTGCACCTTGCCGTACTACTTGTACTGTCTGCGGCTTGCTGCCTTGTATCGAAAATTAATTAAATCTGCTATAAGGCACAGCGGAGCCTTCGCGAAAGTTAAGTTAATCCGCTATAGCGTCATACTCGGGTCAACCCCGAATATGACGGGTGTAAAAAAGCCGGCGGTGTTCTGCCAAAGCGGCTGCGTGTAGGCAAATGCCTGTCTGAAAGCCTTTCAAGCCGTTTTCAGACAGGCATGGATACGGAACGGGTAAGGGTTTAAAGGCGTGCGGTCTTTTTCTCCGCTGCATCCAGCAGCAGGAAAACCGCCAGCGCCAGTGTCATCAAGACAAAAGAGAGCACCATGGCCTGATCGCGGTTGTCGGCGCCGGGCAGACCGAGGTGATGGTAGATTAAGGTGGTGAGGGTTTGCCATTCGGGGCGGGAGAGAAACAGGGTGGCGGCGAATTCGCCGATGCAGGTGGCGGCGGCCAGTGTTAACCCGCGGCGCAGGGCGGGCAGCAGCAGCGGGGCGGTAACGTAGATGCCTGTCTGAAAACGGCCGGCGCCCATGCTGCGGGCGGCGGCGGTATAAGAGGCGGGCAGCGCATCCCAGGCGGCGAGCAGGTCTTTGGTGATGAAGGGGTAGGCGAGCAGTGCGTAAGTGGCGATTAACAGCGGCAAGGAAGCGCTCCATTCGGGGTAAAGCAGCAGCACGCCGAAGGCTACGCACACGGGCGACACCATAAACGGCAGAAAGGTGATGCCGCGCACCCAAGGCAGACGGCGCGCCAGCGCGGCGTGCAGAATGCCGAGCAAGGAGGCCGCCAGCATGGCGCCGCCGGTAAAGCGTAAGGTGTTCCATAAAGCCGCCAGCGTTTCCGGCGCCGCCAGTACCCGCCAAGAGGCGCCGGCCATGGCGGCTTGCGCGGCGATGGCGGCCAGCGGCAGGGCGCAGCACAGGGTTAACAGAAGCAGCGAACAGGAGAGCAGTAGGCGTTGCGGCAGGTTGCGGCAGGGTTGGGGAACGGCGGCTTGCACCGATGCGGCGCTGACGGTGCGGCGGCTGATGAGGGCGTAAGCGCCGCCGGCCAAGCCGGTGATCGCCAGTACCAGCCACACCAGTACAGCGGCTTGTTCGATGTTGAGTTCCACTGCGATGAGGCGGTAAATGGCGACTTCGACGGTGGCGTAGCGGTTGCCGCCCAGCAAAAGGGCGAGGCCGAAGCCGGAGAAGCAGTAGAGAAACACCAGAGAGGCGCCGCCGGCCAGCCAAGGGCGTAATGCCGGCCATTCGACGTGCCGCCACCGCTGCCAGCCGCCGGCGCCCAGCGTTTGCGCGGCTTGCAGCCGGTGAGCCGGTACTTGTTGCAGGCCTTGGTAGGCGGCGCGCACCATTACCGGTAAGTTGAAAAACACATTGCCGTAAAGTAATAAATACGGTGTGTCCTGCCAGCCGGGCAACAGCAGGCCGCGGGCACCGAACAGCGCCAGCACGCCCATGGCGGCCACCAGTGTGGGCATTACGAAGGGCAGCATCAGCAGCCGCAAGATCAGGCGGCGGCCGCGAAACTCGATGCGTGCCAGTGTCCAGGCAATCGGCAGCGACAGCAGAAAGGTGAGTAGGCAGCTGATCAGCGCTTGGGTAAGCGTCCAGACAATGCGTTCGCGGATGTAGGGATCGGCCAAGGTTTCGCGCCATTGCGCACTGCCGCCGTAGTCGGCCAGCGCCCACAGGGGAGCGGCCACCATCACGCCGAGAAAGGCGAGCGGAATCAAGGCCAGCAGCAGGGTGGAGAGAAGGCGCATGGTGTGATGAATGCAAATAAAGGGAAGACAATGGCAGTATAGCAAAGAAACCGGGAATGCCTGTCTGAAAGCAAAACAAGCGGCTGTTTCGGCCGAATCGGCAAAAAGATAGATGAAATGCCTGTCTGAAACATTTTCAGACAGGCATTTCAGCGGTTCAAACCGCTCGGATCAATAATAGCCCAGCATTTTCCACCAAACCGCGCCGACGATCACGAATACCGCCAGATTGACCACGCTCATGATAAAACCGGCTTTCCACCATTCGGCCAGCGTGGTGTAACCCGAGCCGAAAATCACCGGCGAGGTGCCTGTGGCGTAATGGGTCAGCGTCATCATGATGCTGGAGGCGGCGGCCATCAGAAGGGCAAACAGCATCGGCGGCGCGCCCAGTGCCAGGCCGGCGGCGTAGAAGGCGCCGAACATGGCGGTGATGTGGGCGGTGGTGCTGGCAAACATATAGTGGGCATACATGTAGGCCAGCAACAATAAGGCCGAAGCGCCCATCCAGCCTATGCCCAAGTGTTCGATGCTGTTGCTGAGCATGGCGGAGAACCAAGTAATCAGACCCAGTTTGTTGAGAAAAGTGGCCATCATCACCAAGGCGGCGAACCAAGTAATGGTGTCCCAAGCGCTTTTTTCTTTCAGGATGTCGTCCCAAGTGAGCACGCCGGAGAGCAGCAGCAGGCTCAAGCCGATAAAGGCGGTGGTGGTGGCGTCAACCGCATAGGCTTTGCCAAACAGCATCGCCGGTACGCCCGCCCACAAAATCAGCAATATGGCGAAAATCGCCAGCATGATTTTTTCGCCGCGGCTCATCGGGCCTTGCTCGGCCAGTTTTTGTTTGGCAAATTCGGCGGCGTTCGGCGTTTGTTTGATTTCGGGCGGATAAAAGAAATACAGCACCAGCGGCATCAGCGCAATCGCCGCCAAGCCCGGCAATAACATCGCCAGCGCCCAAGTGCTCCAGCTTAAGTGGATATTGGTGTTGGTGGTTTTGGCCACGATGTCGACCACCAGCGGGTTGGGTGCGGTAGCGGTGATGAACATCGCCGAAGTAATCGGGTTGCTGTGGTAGTTGACCAGCGCCAGATATTTGCCCATGCGGCCTTGCGTGCCTTTTTCCGGGTCGGAATCGTAGCTTGAGGCAATCGCTTTCATCACCGGGTGGATGATGCCGCCGCCGCGCGCGGTGTTGCTCGGCGTAACCGGCGCCAGCAGCAGCTCGGATAAGGCCAGGCTGTAGCCGATGCCCAGCGTTTTCTTGCCGAACACCGAAATAAACAGATAACCGATGCGCGCGCCCAAGCCGGTTTTCAAAATACCGCGCGAAATCATGATGGCCACACCGATCAACCAAATCAGCGGGCTGGAGAAACTGCTCAAGGCGTCTTTCATCGCATCGGCCGGTTTGTCGGAGGTTACGCCGGTAATCGCCACCAGCATAATCGCGATAATCGAGATGGCGCCGATCGGCATTGCTTTGCCGATAATCGCGGCAATCACGCCGACAAACATCGCCAACAAATGCCAAGCTTGCGGGGTAACGCCCTCGGGCACCGGAATCACGAACCAAATCAACAGCGCCAAACCGAGGGCAATGGCGGCAGGCAAGGGCTTGAAACCTAATTTTTCTTCCATTTTTGAATACTCCGACGAGGTGGGTAAACAGCGGCTGTTCATGCGCAAATAATGGCCACAACTTTACCACGCATTCGCATACCGTATTCTGATATGGCACAAATAGGAAGATTGCCGACATTAAATTGCGGGGCGTAGCAAGAATTTGGTTGGGTTGGCAAGACGGGGCGGTTTTTGCTATGCCTGTCTGAAAAAATCTTCAGGCGTAAAGAGCTTAAATGTGCGATACCGTTCAGTAATAAAAAATACTCGGGGCGGCCCGAGTATTTTTTAGTATGAAACGCTTACAAATCAGGATGACCGTTTTGCTTAATGTTCCGAGCGCTTGAAGTCGCGCGGCCTAAAGCCCAAGGCCGCCAGCGAGCCGAAATACAGCACCACGCCCAGCGCAATCAGCCCGCTCAGTTGCAATACGCGCTGCCAGCCGTTGACTTGCGCCCATTGCAGTTGCAGATAATCCTGTACCAGCCACAATCCGCCGCCCATGATCACGAGCGCGGCGGCCAGTTTCAGCAGAAACGCACGCCAGCCCTTGCCCGGGCGGTATAAGCCTTTTTTGCGCAGCAGGATATAGAGCAAACCGGCGTTGAGGCAGGCGCCCAGCCCGATGGAAAGTGCCAGGCCGGCATGTTTGAACGGGCCGATAAAAGCCAGGTTCATCAGTTGGGTGGCCACCAGCGAGAAAATGGCGATTCGCACCGGCGTACGGATATCCTGGCTGGCGTAAAAACCGGGCGCCAGCACTTTCACCACAATCATGCCCAGCAGGCCGATGGAATAGGCAATCAGCGCGGTTTGCGTCATCTGCGCGTCAAACAGCGTAAATTGGCGGTACATAAACAGCGTGGCAATCAGCGGGAAAGACAATACCGCCAGCGCCACCGCCGCCGGCAGCGCCAGCAGCATGCAAAGGCGCAGGCCCCAATCGAGCAGGTTGGAAAATTCGGCAGTGTTTTTGCTGGCCACGTGTTTGGACAAAGTGGGCAGCAAAATGGTGCCCAGTGCCACGCCCAATACGCCGGTGGGCAACTCCATCAGGCGGTCGGCGTAATACATCCAAGATACGCTGCCCGATTGCAGGAACGAAGCGAAAATGGTGTTGATCACCAGCGAAATCTGCGCCACGCTCACGCCCAGCAGCGCCGGCGCCATCTGTTTCATCACGCGGTTAACCGCCGGATCATGAAAGCTTAACTTGGGCATTTTCAGAAAGCCCAATTTAAAGAGCCAAGGCAGTTGAAACACCAGTTGCAGCAAACCGCCGACAAACACCGCCCACGCCAGCGCCATCACCGGCGGATCGAAATAAGGCGCCAGCCACAGCGCAAACACGATAAACGAAATGTTCAGCAGCGTGGGGGTAAACGCCGGAATGCTGAATTTATGATAGGTGTTGAGTATCGAGCCGACGAAAGACGAGAGCGAAATCAGCAGGATATAAGGCCAAACCACCTTTAACAATTCAACGGAGAGCGCGAATTTGTCGGGATGTTTGAGAAAGCCCGCCGCCGATGCGGTGATGATCCACGGTGCCGCCAAAATACCGATGGCGGTGATGAGGGTGAGGGCGAAAGTGAGCATACCGGCTACATGCTGTACGAAAGCTTGGGTGGCTTCCGGCGAGCGGGTTTGCTTGTATTCCGCCAAAATCGGCACGAAGGCTTGCGAGAACGCCCCTTCGGCAAAAATCCGCCGCAACAGGTTGGGCAGCTTGAAGGCCACAAAAAACGCATCCGTCGCCATACCGGCACCGAAAGCGCGCGCAATAATAGCATCGCGGATAAAACCCAGTATCCGCGACACCATGGTGAGACTGCCGACTCTTGCCAGCGCACCGAGTAGATTCATAGTGTATTTCTTAAAATGATTTTATTTTTTCAGACAGGCATTATTTTTCAGACAGGCATCGGCCCGGTTTCGCCGTGGTTTAAAACGTAAAGCCCGTTTCCCGCTCTTCGTCGCCGACCAAGCTCAGCAGCAGCGCATAAAGCGGTGCCAACTCATGGTAGCGGCGCGAAGTGCGGCGCAGATAATTGAGGAAGCGCGGAATTTCCGGGCGGTATTTGTCTTTGCCGTCGCGGTGGTAGAGGCGGGCGAAAATACCGGCCACTTTCAAATGGCGTTGTACGCCCATCCATTCGAAGTTGCGGTAAAACTCATCGAAAGCATCGGGCACCGGCAAACCGGAGGCGCGCGCTTTTTCCCAATAGCGGATTACCAAATCCAGCACGAATTCTTCTTCCCACTCGATAAACGCATCGCGCAGCAGCGACACCAAATCATAGGAAACCGGGCCGTAGAGTGCATCCTGAAAATCCAATACGCCGGGGCGGCCGTTGGTCAGCATCAGATTGCGTACGATAAAATCGCGGTGTACATACACTTGCGGCTGCGCCAGCAAGGGCGGCAGCAGCGTATCGGCCGTTTGCCGCCACAAAGCATTTTGCGCCTCATTAAACGGCGTGCCCAATTCCTTGGCGGCAAACCATTCGGGAAAAAGGTTAATCTCGCGCAGCATCACTTCGTGATCATAGGGCGGCAATTGGCCGGGTCGGCTGGCGGTTTGCAAAACCACCAACTCGTCTATCGCTTCAAGGAGCAGGGTTTTATGCACTTCTTCGCGAGTGTCGAACTGCATGGCGGTTAGGAAAGTGGTGTTGCCCAAATCGGAGAGTGCCATAAAGCCGTCTGCTTCGTTTACCGCCAGAACTTGCGGCACGTTTACCATGTCAAACAGTTTTTGTACCTTCAGATAGGGCGCCACGCTCATTTTGTCCGGCGGCGCATCCATGCAGATTACGCTATGCCCGTCTGAAAAAGTCGCGCGGAAATAACGGCGGAAATCCGCATCGGCCGCCGCAAAGCTCAATTCGAAAGTCGCATCGGGATAAACGCTGTGCAACCAGCTTTTTAATTCGTTTTGTCGTTGCATGATTGGGTTTTCGGGTTAAAATAAACGCTATTTTAACTGGCAAAACCGATTTAAGGTGATATTTTGGCACGTTTGTTTAGATTAAAACCCGTGGTATGGGGGCTGGGCATCGCGTTCGGCGCACAAGCGGCATATGCCGATGACCTGTCGCTGGGCAGCACCTGCCTAAATTGCAATCCGGCCGAACTTTCGGCTGCGGCAGCCTCCGCGCCTACAGTGGAAACCAGCGGCGAAGCGGCGCTGCCGACCGACTACACCCGGATTACCGCCGATGAAGTCGGCGGACAGAGCAAAGTGAGCGTACGCGCCGAAGGAAATGTCATCATTGAGCGCAATAGTCAGGTGCTCAACGCACAGTGGGTGGATTACAACCAGCAAACCGAAACCGTTACCGCCGGCGATTCGTTCGTGCTGTATGACAACGGCAGCGTGGTAACCGGCGGCAAATTGGAATACAAACTGTCCGACAGCACCGGTAGCGGCGAAAACCTGCGGCTGGAAACCGAACACGAAGGCCGCCGCTTGCAGGCGGTGAGCGCGCAAGGCCAATTACAGGGTAAAAACCGTTACCACCTACAAGACACCAAATTCAACACCTGCCAGCGCGGTGACGCCAGTTGGTATATCCAGGCAGACAGCATCGAGGCGGATTATGAGCAAGGTGTAGGCGTGGCGAAAAATGCCAAGCTGGTGTTCGGCGGCGTACCGGTGCTCTACACGCCGTGGGCCGATTTCCCGCTCAACGGCAACCGCAAAAGCGGTTTGTTGGTGCCCACCGTCGGCCTCGGTTCAGACGGCCTCGAGCTGGATTTGCCCTATTATTTGAACCTCGCGCCCAATTACGACGCCACCATCACCCCCGGCGTTATCGGCAGCCGCGGTGCGCGTATCGGTGGACAATTCCGCTACCTGCAACCGAAATACGCCGGCCAGGTTGAAGGTACCTGGATGCCCGACGACCGCAAAAGCGAACACAACAACCGCTACCAGTTCAAGTTAAACCATAACCAGCAATTCACTTCGAAGCTCAGCGGCGGCATCGACTATAACCGCGTTTCCGACAACGACTACTACCGCGACTTCTACGGTCAAGACGACATCGCAGCCAACGTCAACCTCAACCGCCAAGTTTGGCTCAATTACAACGACACCCTGTGGGGCGGCGCACTCAACGGCCACTTCACCGTACAGAAATACCAAACACTGGCCAATATTTACGGCTATAAAGACGAACCCTATGCCATCTTGCCGCGCCTGCAAGGCACCTGGAACAAAAACATCGGCAACGCACAGGTAGATTTGTTCGGCCAGTTCACCCGTTTTGACCACGATAGCAAACAATCGGGTAACCGTGCGGTGTTCTATCCCAGCGTACGCTGGAATCTGCACAACGAATGGGGTTTTATCAGCCCCAAACTCGGTGTGCATTATACCTTCTACGATTTGGATGATTTTGAAAACAATCCGGGCCGCAGCGTCAGCCGCACCCTGCCGATTTTCAACATCGATGCTGGCATGACCTTCGAGCGGCAAACCCGTCTGTTCGGCCATGATTTTGTCCAAACACTGGAACCGCGCCTGTTTTATAACTACATTCCCACCAAGTCGCAAAACGATTTGCCCAATTTCGACTCTTCGGAAAACAGCTTCAGCTACGAGCAATTGTTCCGCGAGAACCTTTATTCGGGTAACGACCGCATCAATTCGGCCAACAGCCTCACCGCCGCTTTGCAAACCCGTTATCTCGATGATAAAACCGGTGCCGAGCGCCTGCGTGCCGGTATCGGCCAGAAATACTATTTCACCACCGATAATGTATTGCTCGACGGCAGCGTCAGCCGTTACCAACGCAACCGTTCCGACTGGATAGCCTTCGGGCAAGGCCAGATCAGCGAATCGGTCAGTGCACATGCGATCGTGCACTACAATCAAAACCTCCGTCGCTGGGAAAACTTGGATACCGGTCTGTTGTACAACCCCGAGCCGGGCAAGGCCTTGAGCGTTCGCTATAAATATGGCCGCAACGAGCCGATTTATCTGCAAGACGACGGTAACTATTATTACGACAAACTCAAGCAGATTGATATCGGCGCACAATGGCCGATTACCCGCCAGCTATCCGCCGTCGCCCGTTTCAATTACGACTTGGACGTAAAAAAGCCGCTGGAACAATTAGTCGGCTTGGAATACCGCAGCGGCTGCGGCTGCTGGAGCGCCAGCGTGGTCGGCCAGCGTTATGTCAACAGCCTGAATTCGTACAAAAACGGCGTGTTCTTTAATCTGCAATTGAAAGATTTGAGCAATATCGGCAACAATCCATCTGAAAAACTGCGTCTGGTCGTTCCAGGCTACAGCCCAACCCATGAGGTAATGAAAAAATGAATTCCATCAAAAAATTGATGCTGACAGCCGCCGCTTTGGCAGCTTTCAGCCACGTTTCCGCTGCCGAAGTCAAAGCGGTTGACAGCATAGCCGCCGTAGCCGACAACGAGATTATCACCCAGCGCCAGCTCAATGCTGCCGTGGCCCGGGTAGCCTCGGAAAAACCGAAAGGCATGACCGAATCCGATTTCCGCCGCCAAGTGCTCAACCAGATGATTAACCAATCATTGGTGGCGCAAGCCGGTAAACGCCGCAATATTCAGGCCAGCGATGCCGAAATCGATCAGGTTGTCGCACAAACCGCCGCCGCACGTAAAATGACGCCCGAGCAGTTTTACGCCGCTTCCGCCAAAAACGGGCTAAGTCGAGAAGCCACACGCAGCAGCGTAGCCGACAGCATCATCACCCGCAAAGTGCAGGAGCAAGTGATGATGGAAAACGCCCGCGTGAGCGATCAGGAAGTGGATGCCGCCATTGCGAAAGCGCAGGCGGCGGGGCAAGCGTTGCCGGAAGGTTCGCCGGTTTTGCAATACCGCGCACAGCATATCCTGATTCGCGAAGATGCTACCAACCCGCGCGCTACCCAAACCGAAGTGCGTAAAATCTGGGAACAGGCGCGCAGCGGCCAGAGTTTCGACCAATTGGCCCGCCAATATTCTGCCGACAACGGCAGCGCAGCCAACGGCGGCGATTTGGGATGGTTCAGCGACGGCCAGATGGTGCCCGATTTTGAAAACGCCGTGCACCAGCTCAAACCCGGCCAAGTCAGCGCACCGGTACGCAGCCAGTTCGGTTGGCACATCATTAAGCTGAACGAAATACGCGAAACCGGCACACCGCAAGAGAGAACGCGCAATGCCGTGCGCAGCCAATTGGCCGAGCAAAAATCCAATCAGGCCATTACCAATCTGTTGAAACAATTGCATCAAGGTGCTTATATCGACATCCGCTAAACCATGTCCATATAAACAACCATGCCTGTCTGAAAGCAAAATTTTCAGACAGGCATTTGTTTTACGCTAACCGTTATGTTAAGCACGTTCACGATCGCCGGGCTAAGTTCGGAAAAATTACATGAAGTTAACCGTATTAGCTTTAACAGCCGCAAATCATTACAACAAATCAAGCCGCTTTAACCTAGGAAATACCGCTGTTTACACAACATTTGGTTAATATAGCCTCCGTATTCGAACGATAACGGCCGAGGCTTTGGCAAAGGCGCTTAAATACAAAATACAACTATGCATAGAGAGCTCCCCCGCTTTTGCAGCACTCTTAATGCATTTCTAATGATAAAAACCAATGACCACAAAAGGATAAAACACATGAAAAAACTGATTGCCCTGACCGCTCTGGCTGCCACAGTAGGCCTGACTGCTTGCGCTTCCGACCGCCATGACAAAGACGGCCGGGACGGCGACCACCGCCAAGGTTCGGGAAAGAAAATGCACGGCGAACACAAACAAGGCCGCGACGGTTTGCCTTACGGTTTCGAGCGCCTAAATTTGAGCGATGCGCAGAAACAGCAAATCCAAACCATTTTAAACAATAACCGCCCGGCGCAAGCCGATCAAAACCAAGATGTGCGCCGCGCCGAGTTTGAACAACAGCGCGCCGCCGAGCAGGCGCTGATCAGCAGCCGAACCTTCGACGAAAATGCTGCCCGACAACTGATCGCCGGCCAGCAACAACGTCATGCCGATATGATGTTGCAACAAATGCGCGTGCGTCATCAGATTTTCCAAGTGCTCACACCCGAGCAGCAAAAACAATGGCAAGACATGAAGCAGGCGCGTGCCGAACAGCGCGGCGCTAAAGGCGAACGCGGCGAGCGTCGCGGCGGCGAACCACGCCCGGCTATGCCGGCCGCCGGCCAAGCTTCGCAGTAACCGAATCGGCCGATTATTTTTAGCAAATGCCTGTCTGAAAATATTTTCAGACAGGCATTTTGTTGATATGCGGGGCGGAACCATTTGTTTAACCTAATTTAAATCACTATAGCAAAATAAGCTGCTGCTATAATCGCCCACCTGATTGACCGTTCCATGCCTGTCTGAAACCATGTTGGATATCCTGCTGCAACACACCGATTTTGTGGTGATTAACAAACCCGCCGGATTATCGGTACACCGCGATCAGGCCGAACGCGGCCTCACCGAAACGCTGGCCCATCAGCTCGGCCTGCCGCAGGTTTGGCTGGTGCACCGGCTCGACAAACCCACCAGCGGCGTGTTGCTGCTGGCGCTCAATGCCCAAGCGGCATCCGAGCTGGCGCAGGCGTTTGCCAACCGCGAAGCGGCCAAAACTTATCTTGCGCTTAGCGATCGCAAACCCGCGAAAAAACAAGGCTGGATAAAAGGCGATATGGTACGCAGCCGCCAATCGGCCTGGAAGTTGACCCGCAGCATGGAAAATCCTGCACAAACCCGTTTTACCAGTCAAAGCGCCGGTACCGGTCGACGTTTGTTTGTGTTGCAGCCGCTTACCGGCAAAACCCACCAGTTGCGCGTCGCGATGAAAAGCATCGGCAGCCCGATAATCGGCGACACCCTCTACGGCGGTACACCGGCCGAGCGCCTGTATTTGCACGCTTGGCGTTTGGCTTTTCCTTTTCGCGGCGAAGTCTATAGCGTCGAAGCGCCGCCGGGTGATGCTTGGCCGTTGCCGGCGGATGGATAGTCGATCGATTTGCTGAAAACTCAAGGTGCCCGGGCATAGCGGGTTGTGTTACTCAGTAAGCCGAATACACCGCCTGAGGGCGGATTTCGTTTCAGACAGGCCTAGAGCTTATTGACTGAGACCTTTGCAAAAAACTTTTTAATCCTGAATTTATTGATATCTCGTCATACTCGGGCTTGACCCGAGTATCTGCTTTTTCTTTCAAAACAAAAAGATGATCGGGTCAAGCCCGAGCATGACGCAAGTGTTTTCAGTTATCGAAAAGAATTTTGCAAAGGCCCCTGACTGTTTGTAAACAGGGTTTTGTCAAACGGCTAATCCGTGTATCCTTAACGGATTTTCACGAAACGGAACCACAATATGCAAACGCTTATCCGGTTGAGCCAATTTGTCGGCAAGACCTTTGCGCTCTGGGCGGCCCTGCTGGCCGTACTGGGCTATCTGATGCCCGAAACCTTCAAAATGCTGCTGCCGCTGGTGCCTTGGCTGCTGGGCATCGTGATGTTCGGTATGGGGCTGACGCTGGCGCCGGCCGATTTCAAAATCCTCGGCCAGCATCCCAAAGCCGTGGTGGTGGGCGTGCTGGCGCAGTTTCTGGTTATGCCGTTTACCGCTTATGTTCTGGCGCTAGTTTTTAAGCTGCCGCCGGAGATTGCGGTGGGCGTGATATTGGTCGGTTCCTGCCCGGGCGGCACCGCTTCCAATGTGATTACCTATCTTGCGCGCGGCAACGTCGCGCTCTCGGTAGCAGTAACCTCCATTTCCACTTTGCTGGCGCCCGTCTTAACACCCGCCATTTTCTATCTGCTGGCTCATCAATGGCTGGATATTTCCGCCGGTAAAATGTTTATTTCGATTTTGCAGATGGTGTTGCTGCCCATTGTATTGGGTGTTGCCGCGCACATGTTTTTCAAAAAACAAACCGAAGCGGCGACCGGCATGCTGCCGTTGGTGTCCGTGGTATCGATTATCCTGATTATCGGCGCGGTGGTGGCGGGCAGTAAGCCCAAGCTGGCGGATAGCGGCCTGCTGATTTTTGCCGTGGTGATTTTGCACAACGGCATCGGCTACCTGTTGGGCTTTCTGGCGGCCAAATTCAGTAAGCTGCCTTATGATGCGCAAAAAACGCTGGCCATCGAAGTGGGTATGCAGAATTCAGGTCTCGGCGCCGCCCTTGCCGCCGCTTATTTCGGCCCGCTGGCCGCCGTACCCAGCGCCATTTTCAGCGTGTGGCACAATATCTCCGGCTCGCTGTTGGCTTCCTATTGGGCGGCCAAGGCGCAAAGGCAGTCAGCACCCGAATAAACGGATTTGCAAAAAAAAACAAATGCCTGTCTGAAAACGTTTTTATGTTTTCAGACAGGCATTTGGGTTTTTACAGCCAGCAGTTTTCCGTTGCCGGCCGTTAGCTGCGTTCGCTCTCTTCCAGAAACGAGAGCGGATGTTGCAGCTTGCGCAACTCTTCCACTTCGTCCAACAGCCGCATAATCAGTCCCAGCGCGGGCACGCTGGCTTCAAAATCGTGGCCGATGCGGTAGGCTTTGCGTACGCGTGCCATTTGGAAGCCGCTGAACTGCGCCTGCTCGGGCGAACCTTCGACAATAATCACTTCTTCTTCAATCAAGTCCAGCAGCCATTGGCGATCGGCGGAGCAGGTGGCCAGCAATTCTTCAAAACTCACATTAATATCAATATCTTGTTTCATGTCGTATTGTCCTTGTTCTGTATGGCGGATGGAGTTTAGCGTTCCGCATAGTGCGCGGCCAACGCTTCCCAGGCGGCGCGGTCGGCTTCGCTTTCTGCTTTGGGCACCGCAATGCGCAGGTTCAGATACAAATCACCCGGCTCGCGGGCGGGAATGCCTTTGCCTTTCAGGCGGATGCTTTTGCCGTGCTGGCTGTTGGCCGGCAGGTTGACCTGCAAACGGCCGCCGGCGGTCGGCACAATAATCTTGCCGCCCAATACCGCCTGCCAGGGCATCACGTCCAGCGTTTGATAAACGTCTTTTTTGTTTTGCACATAGAGTTCAGGGCGCTCGTGGAAACGGATTTTCAGATACAAATCACCGTTGGCACCGCCGTTGTAGCCCGCCAAGCCTTGCCCGGCCAGGCGGATTTGCTGGCCTTCGGCAATGCCTTGCGGAATTTTCACGTTCAGCGTTTTTTCTTGGTAGGAAACGCGGCCGTATTCGTCTACGCCGGGTACATTCAGGGTGAGCGTACGCTCGGCGCCGGTATAGGCCGCATAAATATCGATGCTCAGTTCCGCATGCTGGTCTTCGCCTTTGACCGGGCCGCTGCCCTGCGTGCGACGGGAGCCGCTGTGTTGCTGGCGGCCGAAGGCGGAAAACAAGTCTTCAAAATTGAAATCGCCTTGTCCGAACGGCTCACCGTCACCGAAGTCACCGCCGCTGCGGAATTCATAACGGCTGTAACCGTCGTTGCCAAAACCGCTGCGGCCGAAGCCACCGAAATCCTGTGCTCCGCCTTGGGTTTGACGGCCAAACGGATTGGCTAGCATTTCGTCGTATTCGGCACGTTTTTCAGCGTCCTTCAGCGTTTCGTAGGCCAGATTGATTTCGGCGGTTTTGTTAACTGCATCCGGGTCTTTGCTGACATCCGGATGGTATTTGCGCACCAGTTTGCGATACGCTTTTTTAATGGTGCCTTGGTCGGCATCCGGGGCAACGCCCAGTACCTCGTAATAATTTTTGTCTGCCATGGTTGTCCTCAATGTCATTTTATCGATGGGCGGCACTTGCTCAATGCTGTATGAAGCCGGTTAAAATCAGTCTGTTCGCCAGCGTTAAGTAGAAAGGTGGAGCAAGACGGGAAAGGGAGATACGTAGAAGCTTCTTATTGGTGATTTTATGGGGTGCCGGCGGTTAGCTTAACGGAATGGATATAGAGCCTTTGCACGGATTTTGCAATAGCCGGAACGTAAAAAATATGAATAATCACAGACGATAAAAAACAGGCCGGATTTTATTTCCGGCCTGTTTTTGAAACTGGTGGAGGTAAGCGGGATCGAACCGCTGACCTCTTGCATGCCATGCAAGCGCTCTACCAACTGAGCTATACCCCCAATTTGGTGGCGAATCAGGGACTCGAACCCCGGACACAAGGATTATGATTCCTCTGCTCTAACCGACTGAGCTAATTCGCCATGTGTTGAAGCGCGTACTATACTGTCGGCGACTGCGTTTGTCAAACGCAATTGCTGATCTATTTGTTTGGTATTTGATTTTTATCGGGATATTTCATAATGGTAAGAGGATGGTTTGTGACGGATGCCTGTCTGAAAAAATTCAGACAGGCATTTGTTCGGATGAGGTTTACAGTTTGTGGCAGATATCGCCGTAGGCAAACCCTTGCCAATCCACCTCTACGCCGCGTCCGAATGCAATCACTTTAAATAATTCGCCCATTTCGTGCTGGCCGATTAATTTGTGCAAAGCCGCCGCCTCACGCAGATAAGCGGTGCTGTCGCTGGCGCCGCAGGCTTCCAGCAAATCGGTGATACCTAAGTTCAGCAGAAAATTCGCCTGAGTAGCGTAGCCGATGAGATCAAGGCCGCCGTCGGTACCGGCTTGGGCAATATCGGTGAAGTTGACGTGGGCGGTCAGGTCGGTGAGCCCGGGGTAGAAAAACGGATCATGCACGGTATGGTGGCGGTAGTGGCCGATAAGGGTGCCTTGGTTGCGTTGCGGATGGTAATACTGGGCGGCATCAAAGCCGTAGTCAATCAGAATGATGGCCCCGCGCACCAATTTTCCCGCCAAGGTACGGACAAAAGCGTGTTGCGCCGGATGCAACTCGCTGGTGTAGCCGGACAGGGGCGGCAGATAAGCGGCAGCGGTGGCCAATAAAGCCGTATCGGCCAGCGGGCGGTAAGCCCATTCGAAATACCTGTCTGAAACGTTCAACGATACGCCGGCCTGCTCGAAGCCGTTTTCACCGTAACGCACGACTTCGCAAGGCATGGCGTCGAGCACTTCGTTGCCGATGATGATGCCGTCGAAGGTATCAGGCAGCTCGGTTAGGTGTATCACTTTGTCGGCCCATTCGGGAATGCTTTGCCGTATCCGTTGGCGCTGGCGCTCGGCCAGCTCGGGTGAAACTTCGATAATGCAGTAGTGTTGCAAACCGCCGTTAACCAATTGCGGCAGCAGGGTTGCGGCCAGCTCGCCGGTGCCTGCGCCGAATTCATAAACCGTTCCGGCTGTTTGAGGAAGTAAATCATTGATTTGTTTGGCGAGAGATCGGCCAAACAGGGGGCTTAGAGCCGGTGCGGTAATGAAGTCGCCAGCGGCGCCGATTTTGTGGGATCCGCCGGTGTAATAACCGTAAACCGGTGCGTACAGCGCCAATTCCATAAAGCGCGAAAAAGGAACCCATCCACCATATTTGTCAATTTCGTTGCGTATTAAATTTTGCAGAAAAAGGCTGGCGGATTGGGCATCTGCTGGCGGATTGGGAAGTACGGGATTCATGTGTTATAAAATGTAAAAATTTATTGATTTAATTATATTATAGCCTGTCCGACTGCTTTGCGGGCAGGCTTGTTTTTGTTTGGACTACCTCTGCTTTTTTTCTGTATGTTCTGATGAACATTGGATTTTCTGGTTTGTATGTGGTGTTTCTCTATATTTTTTGTGCCGTTTTTTCTGGTTAAGTGCTTGTCTGTACGGTTGTTTTTTACGATTGGCGCGTTTGACCGGGTCGGCAAAATTTTTTATAGTGTGAACATGTGGGGCAAAGTGTGTCAAAGTGCATAGATTTCCCAAAAAAGATTAATCAGGCAGAAAAACCATCAAGGAGCGGATATTTTGTTTGGCGGCGTTCACGAACTCAGCATAGACGGCAAAGGGCGATTGGCTATACCGGCCAAGTTTCGCGAGCTGCTGCTGCGCCGCTATACGCCTGCGATTGTGGTAACGCTGGATTCGCGCAGCCGTCTGCTGATGTATCCCGAAAGCGTTTGGGAAAAAGTAGCTGAGCAGCTGCTGGCATTGCCTGTTGCCGGCAAGCCGGTGTTGCAGCGTTATCAGAACCTGCTGCTGCACAATGCGGATACGTTGGAATTGGATGGTGCGGGCAGGGTGCTGCTGCCGGCCAATCTGCGTAAACGGGTGGATTTCGATAAGGAAGTGACATTGGTCGGTCGCGCCAACCGGCTGGAGCTTTGGGGCCGTGAACATTGGGAAGCTGAAATGGATCAGGCCTTGGATATGGATCCGGAAGATTTGGAAATGGAATTGGCGCAAACGGATTTGCAGTTATGAGTGGGGAAGGCTACCAGCATATTACGGTGCTGCTTCATGAAGCAGTGGATGCTCTCGGGATACGCGAAAACGGAATTTATGTAGACGGTACTTTCGGTAGGGGAGGGCACTCCCGACTGATTTTATCTAAGCTCGGTAGGGAAGGGCGCTTGGTGGTGTTCGATAAAGACCCGCAGGCTATTGCAGTTGCCGAACGGTTGGCTCAGCAGGATGCGCGGGTGAGTGTGGTGCACGACGGGTTTTCCGCTTTTAATCGGGCTTTGGATGACTTGGGCATCGGCAAAATAGACGGTGCATTGTTTGACTTGGGTATTTCTTCGCCGCAAATAGATGAAGGAACGCGCGGTTTCAGTTTCCGCTTTGATGCACCTTTGGATATGCGGATGGATCCTACGCGCGGTATATCGGCGGCAGAGTGGTTGGCAGTGGCCGATGAAAAAGAATTGAATGAGGTAATCAAAAATTATGGTGAAGAGCGGTTTAGTCGCCAGATTGCGCGCGCCATTGTGTCGCAACGCGAAACGGAGCCCATTGATACAACCGGCAAGCTGGCGAAGCTCGTGGCTCAAGCCGTCCGTACTCGTGAGCGCGGTCAAGACCCGGCGACCCGGACGTTCCAGGCCGTTCGGATCTTCATCAACCGTGAGCTTGAAGAAATAAAGGCCGTATTGCCGCAAGTAGTAGGGCGTTTGAATGAAAATGGCAGGTTGGCGGTAATCGCTTTTCATTCACTGGAAGACCGTATCGTTAAACAGTTTATCCGACGGTATTCGCAGGCGGAACCGCTACCAAAATGGGCGGCGGTAAGAGAAGCAGACAGGCCTGTGCCACCGCTGCAACAGGAGGGTAAGGCGCAAAAAGCATCGGCAGAAGAGGTGTCAGCTAATCCCCGTGCCCGATCCGCAGTGTTGCGGGTTGCCAGCAGGACGGCAGGCAGCTTTGAGATAGCAGAAAAAGATGAATAAAGGTCATTAGAGTAAAGCACTCTGGTTGTAAAATACCTGCCCGAAAAATTATGAATAAATTAAACGTTGTGTTGCTGTTATTGTCCCTTGCTTCGGGTTTGGCTGTGGTTACGGTGCAGAATCAGTCGCGGCAATACTATATTGCTTTGGACAAGGCGGAAAAAATCAAAATCTCGTTGGATCAGGACTATGCCCGTTTGAAGTTGGAACAGGCGCGCTTGGCCAACCACAAGCTGATTAAAGCAGCGGCGGAGGCGCAGAAACTGCGCGCGCCTTCGGCAGAAAATACGCAGATTATCGAAGTGAAGTAATTGAGAAGTGTGGTATGTTAATTAAAAACGAATACAAACCTCAGATGAAGCCTCGGGAGGCGAAAGAAAAAAAGCCCAGCCCGACCAGCAGTAATGAGCGCATCATATTGGTGTTGGGCTGCTTGGCTGTGGCGTTTGCTGCGCTGATTTTCCGAGGTGTATACATTCAAACCAGCGAACACGCCTTTTTGAAAGATCAGGGTGATCGTCGTTTTGTACGCACGCTTTCCTTGCCGGCTTCGCGCGGTACGATTACCGATCGTAACGGTGCTACCTTGGCTTTGAGCGCTCCCACCGAATCACTGTATGCCATCCCCTCTGCTATGGATGAATTGCCCAGCCATGAGCAATTGATCAAACTGGCGAAGCTGACCGGTGTGCCGGAAGGTGAGTTGGAAGAAAAGCTGCTGAAGAAAGAGAAAGATTTTATCTATCTGAAACGGCAGTTGCCTAAGGAAGTGGCAGATCAAATTACTGCCTTGGGTATTAAAGGCTTGGCATTCCAAAAAGAGTCGAAACGCCATTATCCGATGGGCAATCTGTTTTCGCATGTGATCGGTTTTACCAATATCGACGGCAAGGGCCAAGAAGGCTTGGAGTTGTCACGCGAGGATGCCTTGCGCGGTACCAACGGAGCCAAAGTGGTTTTGCGCGATAACAAAGGCAATATTGTTGACAGTTTAGATTCGCCGCGCAACAGTGATCCGAAAAACGGTCAAGACATGGTGCTGTCGCTGGATCAACGTATCCAAACCTTGGCTTACGATGAATTGAACAAAGCAATTGGCTATCACAAAGCCAAAGCAGGCAGCGCGGTCGTACTGGATGCCAAAACCGGTGAAATTCTGGCTTTAGTCAACAGCCCGGCTTATGACCCGAACCAACCCGGTCAGGCAGGCGGCGAGCAGCGGCGCAACCGTGCAGTAACCGATATGCTGGAACCGGGTTCGGCCATGAAGCCGTTTACCATCGCCAAAGCGCTGGATTCAGGCAAAGTGACCGAGAATATGGTGTTTAACACCCAGCCGTACAGTATTTACGGCAATATCGTGCGCGATACCCATACTTATCCGACGCTGAGCCTGCGCGGCATTATGCAAAAATCTTCTAACGTCGGTACCAGTAAACTCTCCGCGATGTTTACTCCGCAAGAGATGTATGACTTTTACAGCAGCGTAGGCGTAGGCCACCGCATGCATTCCGGTTTCCCGGGCGAAACGGCCGGTATTTTGCACAACTGGAAAAAATGGCGCCCGTTCAATCAAGCAACCATGTCGTTCGGTTACGGTTTGCAGGTGAGCCTGCTGCAACTGGCGCGTTCCTATACCATCTTTACCGCCGACGGTCGCTTGTTGCCGGTAAGTTTCGAGAAACAGCTGACCGTTCCGAAAGGCGAACAGGTGATTAAACCGGAAACCGCACGTATCGTGCGCAATCTGATGGTTTCGGTTACCGAACCGGGCGGTACCGGTACCGCCGGTGCCGTACCGGGCTTCCATGTGGCGGCCAAAACCGGTACCGCACGCAAACTGGTGAACGGCCGTTATGCCGACAACAAACACTTGGCTTCGTTCGTCGGTTTCGCACCGGCGGAAAACCCGCGGGTGATTGTGGCGGTTGCTGTCGATGAACCGAGCGTCAACGGTTATTACGGCGGTACGGTTGCCGGCCCGGTATTCAAAGGCATTACAGCCGGCAGCCTGAATATTTTAGGCGTTGCTCCTACGACTGCATTAAACCATACCACTACCATCCGCGCTTCCCGCTAAACACGCAGAATGATGGAGTGGTGAATACGGAGACCTGAATGTTCAGCGAACTTGTACCCCTGTCTGAAACTTCATTAACGCCCCTGCTGTGCGAAAGCGCAGCAGGGCGTTTGCTGCATTCGGACAGCCGGAAAATCCAACCCGGCGACATCTTCGTCGCCTGCCAAGGCGAATACACCGACGGGCGCAGCTTTATCCCCGCCGCCATCGCCAACGGTGCTTCTTTTGTGTTCTGGGACGACGACGGTGATTTCGTTTGGAATCCCGAATGGCGCGTGCCCAACCAAGGTATCAAAGATTTGAAACACCGCGCCGGCATACTGGCCGCCGAAGTGTACGGCAATGTTTCAGACAGGCATTCAAACGGCCTCGCCATCTGGAGTGTTACCGGCACCAACGGTAAAACCTCGATAACCCAATGGCTCGCACAAGCCGCCGACATACTCGAAGGCCGTCTGAAAAGCTGCGCCGTTATCGGCACCGTCGGCAACGGCTTTTGGGGCGAGTTGGTGGAAGCCACCCACACCACCCCCGATCCCGTTTCCGTACAAACCCTGCTTCACCGATTCAAACAACAAGGCGCGCGCGCCGTGGCGATGGAAGTGTCCAGCCACGGCCTCGACCAAGCGCGCGTTAACGGCGTGCCCTTTCAGACGGCCGTGTTCACCAACCTCACCCGCGACCACCTCGACTACCACGGCAGCATGGAAGCCTACGGCGAAATCAAATCGCGCCTGTTTTACTGGCAGGGCCTGCAACACGCCGTGATTAATGCAGACGACGGATACGGCGCCGAACTGGCAGGCCGTCTGAAAACCGAACGCCCCGGCCTGGCCGTTTATCGCTACGGCTTTGCCGAAGATGCCGACATCCGCATTACCGGCTTTAGCGCCACATCCGGCGGCATGACGGTTACGCTTGACACCCCGTGGGGCGCGGGCAAATGCCAAACCCGCCTGCTCGGTCGCTTCAACGCCCAAAACCTCGCCGCCTGCGTGGGCGTGTTGTGCGCCGCAGGCTACCCGCTGCAACCGGTATTAAACGCACTCGCCCGCATCCGCCCCGCCACCGGCCGCATGGACTGCATCATGAACCCCGGCAAACCGCTGGTGGTGGTCGATTACGCCCACACGCCGGACGCCCTCGAAAAAGCGCTCGCCACCTTGCAGGAAATCAAACCGCAAGGAGCGAGCCTTTGGTGCGTGTTCGGCTGCGGCGGCAACCGCGACAAAGGCAAACGCCCGCTGATGGGTGCCGCCGCCGTTGCGGGCGCCGACAAAGTGGTGGTTACCAGCGACAACCCGCGCATGGAAGAGCCGCAGGCCATTATCGACGACATCCTTCCCGCCGTACCCAACCACGAACACATCGAAGCCGACCGCCGCGCCGCCATCGGCTATGCAGTCAAACATGCCGCGGCAGACGATATTATCCTGATTGCCGGCAAAGGCCACGAAACCTATCAGGACGTGCAGGGCGAGAAGCATCATTTTTCCGATTTCGAAGAAGCGGAAAAAGCGCTGGCGCAAAGATAACGGCATAGGGCGTATTGTTTGGAGTAAGGTATGGGTCGGCGGTTACTACCGGTTTTGCTTGTTGTCGGCATTTTGTTGTGGGGAACGCAAGCGTATTGGCTGCCATTTGTGCGACTGGTCTACTTACAAACTAAGTCGGCACCGACAGCGGACAGTCTGCCCAACCCGGTGGAGGGGCATCGCTTTACCGACACTTGGGGTGCGGTGCGCAGCGGCGGCCGCAAACACGAGGGTGTGGATATTTTCGCTCCGCGCGGCACACCGGTTACCAGTACCACACCCGGCATGATTCTGCGTATTGGAGAAAACAGTTTGGGCGGCAGAACCGTCGGCATACAAGGTCCGGGCCGCACTTGGCATTATTACGCCCATTTGGAAAGCTATGCCGACATCCGCGTTTACCAATGGGTGGAGGTGGGTACGATAATCGGTTATGTTGGCGACAGCGGTAACGCCAAAGATACGCCACCGCATTTGCATTACGGTATATACACCCTGCACGGCGCGGTGAATCCCTATCCGTTAATCAATCAGGATAAATAGGCCGTCTGAAACAGGTAGGGCGGGTGTTAACCCACCATTTTGAGCAAGGGTAACAACGGTGGGTTTACGCCCACCTTAAGCGGCATTTTAGATAGAAAAGAAAACAGAAATTAACATGAAACCCCTAACTCTGAATTTTATCCGCCAAGCCCTAAACCTGCCTCAGCCGTCTGAAAGCGGCGATGCCGAAGTCAAGCGCATCGTAACCGACAGCCGCGATATCCGAAGCGGCGACGTATTTTTCGCCTTGGCCGGCGAGCGTTTCGACGCGCATGATTTTGCGGCGGATGTGCTGGCCAAAGGCGCGGCGGCGGTTGTGGTGTCGCGCGAAGATTGCGCCGCGCTTCCCGGCGCGTTGAAAGTGGACGACACGCTGGCCGCGCTGCAAACGCTGGCCGCAGCTTGGCGCAACGAGATCAACCCGTTTGTGTTCGGCATCACCGGCTCCAGCGGCAAAACCACCGTGAAAGAAATGCTGGCGGGGATACTGCGCCACCGTTTCGGCGAAGATGCCGTGCTGGCGACGGCGGGCAATTTCAACAACCATATCGGCCTGCCGCTCACTCTGCTCAAGCTCACGCCCGCGCACCGTTATGCCGTGATCGAAATGGGCATGAACCACTTCGGCGAGCTGACCGCGCTCACGCGGATTGCCCGCCCCGACGTGGCGCTGGTCAACAACGCCCTGCGTGCGCACGTCGGCTGCGGTTTCGACGGCGTGGGCGATATTGCCAAAGCCAAAAGCGAGATTTACCAAGGCCTGTCTGAAAACGGATTGGCGCTGGTGCCGGCCGAAGACGCCCATGCCGCCGTGTTTCAGACGGCCGCACAAGGTTTGAAACAGCAGACTTTCGGCGCGCAAAGCGGCGATATCCATGCCGAAAACATCGTGTTGAAGCCGCTGTCGTGCGAATTCGATTTGGTGTGCGGCAACGCGCGCGCCGCCGTAAAACTGCCGGTGCCGGGGCGGCACAATGTGGCCAACGCCGCCGCCGCCGCCGCGCTGGCCTTGGCCGCCGGCTTGAGCCTGCAAGAGGTTTCAGACGGCCTTTCCGGCTTTGCCAATATCAAAGGCCGTCTGAACGTGAAACGCGGTATCAAAGGCGCCACCGTGTTGGACGACACCTACAACGCCAATCCCGACAGCATGAAGGCCGCGCTCGATGTGCTCGCCCAACTCCCCGCCCCGCGCGTGTTCGTGATGGGCGACATCGGCGAATTGGGCGAAGACGAATCGGCCGCCATGCACGCCGAAGTGGGCGCATACGCCCGTAGTAAAGGCATCGAATCCGCTTATTTCGTCGGCGATTACAGCGCTTCGGCGGCGGAAGCCTTCGGCGGCAACGGGTTATGGTTTGCCGATAAAGACCCGCTGATTCAAGTGTTGGCGCATGATTTGCCGCAAGGCGCGAATGTGTTGGTGAAAGGCTCGCGCTTTATGAAGATGGAAGAAGTGGCTGAAGCGTTGTTGGAAAAGCCTGTCTGAAAAAAGAGCGCTATACCGGCGGGCCGTAACGAACGCCGTAGGAGAGATGGATGGACAAGCAAAAACTAAACACCTATCTGGGCAGCCTGAATGTGCCTGAACCGCTGCCGCCCACGCTTGAGAGCCTGCGGCATTTGCAGGCGGCTCACTTGGCGCGTTATGCGTTCCAAAGTTTAAGCACGGTATTGGGCGAGCCGGTTTCTTTGGCTGAAGACGATACCTTCCGCAAAACGGTTCAAGAGAACCGGGGTGGTTATTGTTATGAACTGAATCTGTTATTTGCCGCGCTGCTGCAATCATTGGGGTTTGTCGTGCGCCCGCTAACCGGCAGCATTGTGCACGACAACCGGCCGGATATGCCGCACGCGCGTACGCATATGATGCTGGAAGTTAAAGTGGCGGGCGATGCTTGGCTGGTCGATGTCGGCTTCGGCGGCCTGAATCCGACGGCGCCTTTGCGCTTGGATGATAGAGGCAGCCAGCTCACGCCGCACGGTGCTTACCGTATCGAAGAGCACGCCGGCAGCTTGGTTTTAAGTGCGCAAACCGGACAAGAATGGCGGATGCTCTACCGTTTCGATTTGCAGCCGCAATTCATGCCGGATTTGGAAGTGGGCAACTGGTATGTTTCGACCCACCCGAAATCGCCGTTTCGCACCCGGCTGATGGCGGCGCGCGCCACGCCAAACGGCGAGCGCCATACCTTGCTTAACCGGCGTTATACCGTGCGCCGCGCCGACGGCAGTGCCGAGCATGCCGAATTGCCCGACGCCCGCGCAGTATTGGCTGTTTTGCACGAGCAGTTCCTTCTTGCGGCGGACCGTTTGGCAGAACCGAAGCTGCAAGTTTTTTTGGACAGCTTGGAGCAAGCGTCCAAAGCATAAAGCTCGGTAAAACTGAAGATTTGAAAACTACCCGTCCGCCGTTCTGTTTTAAAATAACGGGTTCGGAAATACGACAAATTAATTAAAGAGGCCGTCTGAAACGGTTTCAGACGGCCTGAAACCTTTGCAAAAAGCCGATTCGAACCTAAAAATGTTGGTATCCCGTCATACTCGGGCTTAACCCGGGTATTTGCTGTTTCTTTCGCAACGATAAGATGGCCGGGTTAAGCCCGGGCATGACGCAGATGTTTTTTAAGATGCAGGCAGAAAGCCCAATAATAAACAACAACACCAAAATCAAACAAAAAGGAAGTAAACCCCATGCTTTTATGGTTAGCCCACTTCAGCGACTGGTTTTCCGCGCTGAACGTTTTCCAATACACCACCTTCCGCGCCGTGATGGCAGCCCTGACCGCGCTGGCGTTTTCGCTGCTGTTGGGGCCGTGGACGATACGCAAGCTCACCGAGCTGAAAGTCGGCCAGGCCGTGCGCCACGACGGGCCGCAAACCCACCTGATCAAAACCGGCACGCCCACCATGGGCGGCTCGCTGATTCTCACCGCCATCACCGTTTCCACCCTGCTGTGGGGCAATCTGGCCAACCCCTATATCTGGATTCTGCTGCTGGTGCTGCTCGCCACCGGCGCGTTGGGCTTCTACGACGACTGGCGCAAAGTGGTTTATAAAGACCCCAACGGCGTGTCGGCGCGCTTCAAAATGGTGTGGCAGTCGGGCGTGGCGCTGGCGGCGGGGCTGCTGCTGTTTTATGTGGCGCAGAACTCGGCCAACAATATCCTGATCGTGCCGTTTTTCAAACAAGTGGCCCTGCCGCTGGGCGTGTTCGGCTTTGTGGTGCTGGCCTACCTTACCATCGTCGGCACCTCCAACGCGGTCAACCTCACCGACGGTTTGGACGGCCTGGCCGCCTTCCCCGTGGTGCTGGTGGCGGGCGGTTTGGCGATTTTCGCCTATGCCAGCGGCCACGCACAGTTCGCCCAATACCTGCAACTGCCCCATGTGGCCGGTGCCAACGAAGTGGTGATTTTCTGTACCGCCATGTGCGGCGCCTGCTTGGGCTTTTTGTGGTTCAACGCCTATCCCGCGCAAGTATTTATGGGCGACGTGGGCGCGCTGGCCTTGGGCGCGGCCTTGGGCACGGTGGCGGTGATTGTGCGCCAAGAGCTGGTGCTGGTGATTATGGGCGGCCTGTTTGTGGTGGAGGCCATTTCCGTGATGTTGCAGGTAGGCTGGTATAAGAAAACCAAAAAACGCATCTTCCTGATGGCGCCCATCCACCACCATTACGAACAAAAAGGCTGGAAAGAAACGCAGGTGGTGGTGCGGTTTTGGATTATCACCATCGTGCTGGTGCTGGTGGGCTTAAGCTCGCTGAAAATCCGCTGATGCCTGTCTGAAAAGCAAAGGCCGTCTGAAAAGCATAACCGATTGCCGTCATACTCGGGCTTGACCCGAGTATCTCCCAGAGATACCGATTAAAGTTTCAGACGGCGTCAGAAACCACATAAAACAGAAAACATGACACAGCAAACGATGTATGCCCTATTGGGCGGCGAAGCGGGCATAGAAGCACTAACCGGTCGCTTCTACGACTTGATGGAGTTGGAACCGCAATACGCCGAACTGCGCGCGCAACACGGCGAAACGCTCGATTACGCCCGCGAACGCCTGTTCCAATTCCTAAGCGGCTGGCTCGGCGGCCCGCCGCTGTATGAGCAGGCACACGGCCACCCGCGCCTGCGCCAGCGGCATTTCCCCTTCGCCGTTGCCATGCAGACGCGCAACCAATGGATCGCCTGCTTCGCCCAAGCGCTGCACGAATCGGCGGTTGCCCCCGATTTGGCCGAACCGCTGCTGCTGCGCCTGTTTGCGCTGGCCGACTGGATGCGCAACCAACACGAACCCGAACACGCCCCGCCGCTGCCGCCGATGTCGGCCGAACCGGAAGCGCGCTTGCCGGAATTGGCGGCGGTGTTGGAAGAATATGGGGTGGAAGGGTTTTTTGAGGCCGCCTGAAAAATAAATATAAATTGCCGTCATACTCGGGCTTGACCCGAGTATCTCCCGGAGATACCGATTAAAGTTTCAGACGGCCTCTATAAAAAAAGCAAGATACCCTGGTCAAGCCCGGGTATGGCGGGCAAAGTCAGCGGTTTTCAGAAGAAGCAAACCGAAACAAGGGATTAAGGGGGAAATAAACATGAAACAACCCGCCGTTTACATGATGAGTAACCGAAAAAACGGCGTATTGTATTTGGGTGTTACGTCTAACCTGATACAGCGTGCTTACCAACACCGACAGCATATTGCCAAAGGGTTTACCGACCGCTATAACTTAGAAAGCTTGGTATGGTATGAACTGCACGAAACGATGGAAAGCGCCATTCGGCGCGAACATACCATGAAGCATTGGCGGCGGCAGTGGAAAATCGACTTAATCGAGAACACCAATCCCGAATGGCGGGATTTATGGCAGGAAATAGTCGGATAGTGCCGGCGCATGGTGGAAAGCGCAAATTTGAACCACCGCCGTCATACTCGGGCTTGACCCGAGTATCTCCCGAGAATAACCGGAAAAGTTTTTCAGACAGGCATTTGAAGCTTCTACAGAATATTTAAGTGAGAATCGAGATATGGCAGTTTAAAATAATGTCTTCGGACGACTTTTTTTCTGAAAATCATTGAAAATCAACCGAAATGAATTGGCTTAAAACACTGTTCGGTATTCCGGACGAAAATCGAACTGTGCGCTTGTTGTTGGGTAATCCCGATGTTGAAATATGGTTGTCTGTAAATCTGACGGGCGAAAGGATTACCGATTTAAAAGCAGTACGCAAAACATTTGGTCTGTCGTTGGCACAAGCAGTGGCTTTGCTGGAAGAGTACGATAAGTTGAAGCGAGACAGATAGAATGGTCTCCGGCAAGCGTATCAAAAAACTGCCGTCATACTCGGGCTTGACCCGAGTATCTCCCAAGAATAACCGGAAAAGTTTTTCAGACAGGCATGGTGGAAAGGCCGACAAGATACTCGGGTCAAGCCCGAGTATGACGAAATATTCGAAAATGACAAAATATTGATGAGCAACAACATGAACTGGCAAAACCAAAAAATCCTCGTCGCCGGACTCGGCGGCACCGGCGTTTCCATGATTGCCTATCTGCGCCGCGCCGGCGCGCAGGTGGCGGCTTACGATGCCGATTTGAAACCCGAGCGCGAAGCGCAGCTTACGCAGCTTTTCAAAGGTTTGAACTGCCACACAGGCCGTCTGAAAGACGCGTTGGCGCAGGGTTTCGACGTGCTGGCGCTCAGCCCCGGTATCAGCGAGCGCGCGCCGGAAATCGTCGAATTCAAACAAAACGGCGGCAGGGTGGTCGGGGACATCGAAATCCTCGCCCATATAGTGAAAGCGCGCGGCGACAAAGTGATCGCCATCACCGGCAGCAACGGCAAAACCACCGTAACCAGCCTAGTCGGATATTTGTGCGTCAAATGCGGGCTGGACACCGTGGTGGCCGGCAACATCGGCACGCCCGTGCTCGAAGCCGAATTGCAGCGCGAAGGCAAAAAAGCCGATGTGTGGGTGCTCGAACTTTCCAGCTTCCAGCTCGAAAACACCGAAAGCCTCACCCCCGATGCCGCCGTGGTGCTGAATATTTCCGAAGACCACCTCGACCGCTACGACGACCTGCTCGACTACGCCCACGCCAAAGACAAAATCTTCCGCGGCAGCGGCGTGCAGGTGCTCAACGCCGACGATGCGCTGTGCCGCGCCATGAAGCGCAACGGCCGCCAAGTGAAATGGTTTTCGCTGGAAAACGAAACCGATTATTGGGCGGATGTGCAGACAGGCCGTCTGAAAGCGGGCGGTAACGGTTTGCTCGACACCGCCGCCGTGCCGCTGCAAGGCCTGCACAACGCCGCCAACGTACTCGCCGCGCTTGCCCTGTGCGAAAGCATCGGCCTGCCGCGAACCGAGCTGCTGCAACACATTCAAACCTTCAAGGGGCTGCCGCACCGCGTGGAAAAAGTGGGCGAGAAAAACGGCATCACTTTTATCGACGACAGCAAAGGCACCAACGTCGGTGCCACCGTGGCGGCCATTTCCGGCCTGCAAAGCCCGATTGTGCTGATTGTCGGCGGGCAGGGCAAAGGGCAGGATTTCACCCCACTGCGCGCCGCGCTGCAAAACAAAGCCCGCGCGGTGCTGCTAATCGGCGTCGACGCGCCGCAAATCCGCCGCGATTTGGGCGGCTGCGGCGTGGAGATGATTGATTGCGAAACCCTGCCCGAAGCCGTTCAAACGGCCTACCGGCTCGCGCAAAGCGGCGACATCGTGCTGCTTTCCCCCGCCTGCGCCAGCTTCGATATGTTTAAAGGTTACGCGCATCGGGCGCAAGTGTTCGTCGAAGCGTTTGAAGCGTTGTAGGGGGATTGTTTCAGACAGGCATGGTTGTTGCACAATGCCTGTCTGAAAGAAAAGATAGAAAGATAAACTTAATCAATACTCTGCCTGTCTGAAAAAAAACAGGCAGGTAACGTTTGGGCGGGAAGCCTGATATTTATTTTCAGACAGGCATGGTGGCTAAAAATGTCTGTTCGAATCACCAACGATTGCAAAACCGAAGTTGTATTTACATGATTACCGAATCCAAATTACTAGACCGTAAAATCCTCAAAAGCGGCCATAACTACGACCAGAATTTAATCTGGGTGGTGTTGCTGATGACGGCGTTCAGCCTGATGATGATTTATTCGGCTTCTATCGCGTATGCCGGCCACGACGGCGGCAGCCCGTGGTTTTACCTCAGCCGCCAAGCGATTTTTGTTGCCATCGGCGGTATGGCGGCGCTTGTCGTTTCCAAAGTGCCGATGAAGGTGTGGAAAAAAGCCACGCCTTACATATTGGGCTTCAGCGGATTTTTGCTGGTGGCGGTGTTGTTCGGCAGGGAAGTGAACGGTGCCAAACGCTGGATTGCCATTGGGCCGTTTAATATTCAGCCTTCGGAAGTATTCAAATTGGCGGCAATTTTCTATCTCTCCAGTTTTTTTACCCGCCGGGCCGATATTCTGAAAAATCTGAAAAAAGTCTGGTATGTCGGTATACCTATCGGTATCGGGTTGGGTTTGTTGATGTTGGAGCCGGATTTCGGCTCGACGGTGGTGGTGACGGTTATTTTTCTGGGATTAGTGTATCTGGCCGGTTTACCCGCACGCTGGTTTGCCATCATCATCACGTTTTGCGTAGCGGCGCTGGGCGCCCTGATTTTGGTTGCGCCTTACCGTATGGCCAGGATGACTTCTTTTCTTGATCCCTTTAAAGATCCGATGGGAAAGGGTTACCAGCTCTCGCATGCTTTGATGGCGATTGCGCGCGGCGAATGGTTTGGCGTGGGTTTGGGTGCAAGCTTGGAGAAGCGGTTTTATTTGCCCGAGGCACATACCGATTTTATTTTTGCCGTGATTGCCGAAGAATTTGGTTTTGTCGGTATGCTGGCGCTGATTTTGTGTTATGCCTGGTTGGTGTGGCGGGCGTTTTCCATCGGCAAGCAGGCGCGTGATCTGGATTTGTATTTCAGCGCTTTTGTGGCTAAAGGCATCGGTATTTGGCTGGGCATCCAGAGTTTCTTCAATATTGGAGTGAACATCGGCTTGCTGCCGACCAAAGGCTTAACCTTGCCGCTAATGTCTTACGGCGGCTCGGCGGTGATTGTGATGCTATGCTGTATGGCGATATTGGTGCGTATCGATTATGAAAACCGCCGTAAAAAACGTGGATACGAAGTAGAGTAAAAGGATAATAAAAGAATCATGAGCGGAAAGAATTTTTTAATCATGGCCGGCGGTACCGGCGGCCATATTTTCCCGGCATTGGCAGTGGCGGAGTCTTTGCGCAGACGCGGCCATAAAGTGGTGTGGCTGGGCAGCGAAGGGGCGATGGAAACACAGATTGTGCCCAAACATAATATTCACTTGGAAACACTGTCGATTAAGGGGGTGCGCGGCAACGGCTTGAAACGTAAGCTGACGCTGCCGTTTATTTTGATGAAGACCGTTGCAGCGGCCAAAGCCGTTATCCGCCGCCATCAGATACATTGTGTAATCGGTTTCGGCGGTTTTGTGACTTTCCCCGGCGGAGTGGCGGCCAAATTGATGAATGTGCCCTTGGTCATACACGAGCAAAACGCAGTGGCGGGTTTGGCTAATAAAGCTTTGTCGCGCTGGGCGCGTCGTGTTCTGTATGCTTTCCCGAAAGCTTTTGATGCACCTGATGGTTTGGTGGGTAACCCGGTTCGCGCCGATATCGCTGCTTTGCCACAGCCTGCCGAGCGCTTTGCTTCGCGTAAAGGACGGTTGAAAGTATTGGTAATGGGTGGCAGCTTGGGTGCGCAAGTGCTAAACCAAACTGTACCGGCGGCTTTGGCGATGTTGCCGCAAGATAAGCGTCCGATCGTGTATCATCAGTCCGGCCGCAATAAATTGGATGATTTAAAAGCCGCTTACGGTAAGGCCGGCGTAAAAGCGTATTGCACCGAGTTTATCGATGACATGGTGAAAGTATACGGTCATGCCGATGTGGTAATCTGCCGCGCCGGTGCGCTGACGGTTGCCGAATTGACTGCGGCCGGTGTGGGCGCTTTGCTGGTGCCCTATCCGCAAGCGGTGGACGACCACCAAACCGCCAACGCCCGTTTCATGGTTAAAGCCGACGCAGGCTTGCTTTTGCCGCAGAAAGAACTGACGCCTGAAAAACTGGCTGGGATTCTCGAAAGTATTGACCGCAAACAATGTTTGTTCTGGGCGGAAAACGCCCGCTTGTTGGCGCTGCCGCGCAGTGCGGACGATGTGGCGGATATTGCCGTTCAGGTTGCGAAGTAAACCCTCGTTGCAGCAAGAAAACAATGGCGCCAAACGGCGCTTGCCTTTAAAATAAGCGCTTTTGGTAAGAGCCGCCTGTAGGCGGCTATGCCTGTCTGAAAAAGGGCGGACAGAGAGAAACAGGTAATGATGAAAAACAGAGTAAAACACATTCATTTTGTCGGTATCGGCGGAGCAGGTATGTGCGGAATCGCTGAGGTTCTGCATAACCTTGGCTTTACTGTTTCTGGTTCCGATCAGGCAAAAAGCGCAGTTACCCGGCATTTGGATGATTCCGGAATCCGCGTTTATCCGGGTCATGCCGCCGAGCACATTCATGGCGCGGATGTAGTGGTGACTTCCACTGCAATTAATAAAGACAATCCCGAAGTAGTGGAAGCCAATGCGCGTAAAATCCCCGTGATTCCGCGCGCGCTGATGCTGGCCGAGCTGATGCGTTTCCGCGACGGCATCGCCATCGCCGGCACCCACGGCAAAACCACCACCACCAGCCTCACCGCTTCCATTCTAGCGGCGGCGGGCATGGATCCGACCTTCGTTATCGGCGGCAAACTCACTGCCGCCGGTACCAACGCCCGCTTGGGCAAAGGCGAATATCTGGTGGCCGAGGCCGACGAATCCGATGCTTCGTTTCTACACCTTACGCCCATTATGTCGGTGGTAACCAATATCGATACCGACCATATGGACACCTACGATCACAGTGTCGAAAAACTGCATCAGGCGTTCGTATCGTTTATCCACCGTATGCCGTTTTACGGTAAAGCATTTTTATGTATCGACAGCGAACATGTCCGCGCTATTCTGCCGGCAATCAGCAGGCCGTTTGCTACTTACGGGTTGGACGATACCGCCGATATTTACGCTTCCGATTTGCGTACCGATGGTGCGCAAATGCAGTTTACCGTGCATCTGAAAAACGGCGAAATCGAACCGTTTGAAGTTAAGCTCAATATGCCCGGCCGCCATAATGTATTGAATGCACTGGCTGCCATTGGTGTTGCGCTGGAATGCGGCGCAGAAGTCGAAGCCATCCAGCGCGGCCTGCAGGGTTTTGCCGGTGTAGGCCGTCGTTTCCAAAGTTATGGCGAGATCCGGCTGCCATCCGGCGGCAGCGCACTGGTCATTGACGATTACGGGCACCACCCGGTTGAAATGGCTGCAACTTTGTCTGCCGCACGCGGTGCTTTCCCAGACAAACGCCTGTTGTTGGCCTTTCAGCCGCACCGTTATACCCGTACCCGCGATTTGTTTGAAGATTTTGTTGATGTTTTGGCTACGGCAGACGGTTTGATTCTCACCGATGTTTACGCTGCCGGCGAAGAACCTATCGAAGCGGCGAATTCACGCGCCTTGGCGAATGCTATCCGTGCACGGGGAAAAGTCGATCCGATTTATTGCGAAGATGTTAATGGATTGCCCGCTACTTTGCTGAATATATTAAGAGATGGCGATGTGGTTTTGAATATGGGTGCCGGCAATATTAATAAAGTACCTCAGGCTTTAGTGGAACTAAGCAAGCAGTAGACGGCGATAAATGCCTGTCTGAAAATATTAAAGGGCGTTTAGGTGTAAATGTTCGTCTGAATAGGAAACAGAAAGTAGATATGCAGAATTTCGGTAAAGTGGCCGTATTGATGGGTGGTTTTTCCAGCGAACGGGAAGTGTCGCTCAGCAGCGGCAAAGGCATTGTGGAGGCCTTGCGTAGTAAAGGGGTTGATGCGCACCCTTTTGATCCGAAAGAAACCGCATTGAGCGAATTGAAGGTTCAAGGTTTTCAGACGGCCTTCAACATCTTGCACGGCACGTACGGGGAAGACGGCGCGGTACAAGGTGCGCTGGAACTGATGGGTATTCCGTATACCGGCAGCGGTGTTGCCGCTTCTGCATTGGGAATGGATAAATACCGTTGCAAATTAATATGGAGCGCATTGGGTTTGCCTGTGCCGGAGTTTGCCGTATTACACGAAGATAGTGATTTTGAGGCCGTCGAAGCTGAATTGGGCCTGCCGATGTTTGTAAAACCGGCAAACGAGGGCAGTAGCGTCGGTGTGGTTAAGGTGAAAGAAGCAGGCAGCCTGAAAACGGTATACGATCAGTTGAAACATATGCGCGGCGAAATTATTGCCGAACGCTTTATCGGCGGCGGCGAATATTCCTGCCCGGTGCTCAATAACAAAGGTTTGCCCAGTATTCTGATTATCCCGGCCACTGAGTTTTATGATTATGAAGCCAAGTATTTACGTGACGATACGGTTTACCAGTGCCCTTCGGATTTAAGTGATGCTGATGAAGCTTTGATACGCAGTTTGGCAGTGCGTGCCGCCGAAGCCATCGGTGCCTACGGGTGCTCGCGTGTTGACTTTTTAAAAGATGAAACGGGCAAACTATATATTTTGGAGGTTAACACGCTGCCGGGGATGACCAGTCACAGTCTGGTTCCTAAAGCCGCTGCTCAGGTAGGCATGACTTATGCCGATGTTTGCATAGAAATCTTGAAAACAGCCCATGTTGGATAATGTTAAAGCCTTAAAAAAACTAAGCGGCTGGTTGTATGTTGTCGTTACCTTGCTGATAATCGGATCGGTAATTGCAGGGTTGTATAATTCGAACTATTTTCCGATTAAACAGGTTAAAATAGAAGGTAGCTTGGCACATACCGACAGCGATTCCTTGCAGAAAATCGCTGCCCATTATGTGCGCGGTAATATCTTCAAGGCTGACTTAAACGGCGCCCAGCATGCTTTCGAGCAGCTGCCGTGGATAGAAGCCGCGATTGTACGCCGCCGTTTGCCCAATACGGTTGAAATCAGCCTGACCGAGCACGAGCCGTTGGCCAGATGGAAAGACGGCAGCTTAGTCGACAGCAAAGGTCAGCTTTTTAAGGCGCGTTATGATGAAAAACTGCCCGCCTTCGAAGGTGAGTCCGGCACCGAAAAAGTAATGGCCGAACATTATCAGAAATTTGGTCAGCAATTAAAACCGCTTAATCTCACCATCGACAAGCTGGTATACAGCCCGCGTTCGGCATGGTCAGTGGTATTGGACAATAAAATTACCGTTTATTTGGGACGTGAGTATGAAAACGAGCGGCTCAATCGCTTTGCAGAGGTGTGGCGCAGCATACTTAAGCCCCAGCAAGCGTCATTGGAATATGTGGATATGCGTTATAAAGACGGCTTTGCCATCCGTCAACGTCCGATAGCGGAGCGACAAGAAACAATATCTGCAGAAAAGACAGCAAAACAGCAACCGTAAAGATTAAAAAGAATGGAAAATCATGGTTAACAAACAATATATCAGTGCATTGGATATTGGTACCTCTAAGGTAATTGCACTTATCGGTGAAATAGGCGAGGATAACGAAATTCATATTGTCGGTCTTGGTCAAGCACCGTCACGCGGCTTGCGTGCCGGTATGGTGACCAATATCGATGCCACCGCCCAAGCCATTCGCCAAGCCATGGACGAAGCCGAACGGATGGCTGATTGCAAGGTCGACAGTGTCACCACCGGCATAGCCGGTAATCATATCCGCAGCCTCAATTCGCAAGGCGTCGTAAAAATTAAAGACGGCGAAGTATCCCAAGCGGATATCGATCGCGCTATCGAAACCGCCAAAGCCGTCAACATCCCGCCCGACCATAATATTCTGCACACCGTGGTGCAAGAATACATCATCGACAACCAGCCCGGCGTTAAAGAACCCATCGGCATGAGCGGCGTGCGCCTAGATACCCGCGTACACATCATCACCGGTGCGATTACCGCCCTGCAAAATATTCAAAAATGTGTTAACCGCTGCGGCCTGCATATGGAGCAGATTATGCTGCAACCGCTGGCGAGCGGACAGGCAGTCTTAACCGAAGACGAAAAAGACTTGGGCGTGTGCGTCATCGATATCGGCGGCGGCACCACCGACATCGCCGTTTATACCAACGGCGCCATCCGTCATACCGCAGTAATTCCGGTTGCCGGTGATTTGATTACCAGTGATATTGCCCATGCGTTGCGTACCCCTTATGTTCATGCGGAATATATTAAGGTACATCACGGCTTAGCTATCGTTGATGCTGATATGGAAGATGAAATGGTAGAAGTGCCGAGTGTAGGCGACCGCCCGATGCGCCAAGTACCGCGCAGTGTATTGGCGCAAGTGATCGGCCCGCGCGTAGAAGAAATTTTGGAATTAACCTTGCACGAATTGCGTCGGTCCGGTTTCCCGGAAGAAGTGCTCAATTCGGGAGTGGTTTTGACCGGCGGTGCCTCACTGTTGCCGGGCATGTTGGATTTGGCTGAAGAAATCTTTAATGTACCCGCCCGTATCGGCGTGCCGCAAGATGTTCCGGGTGTTTCCGAGCGTGTCCGCAATCCGCGTTATGCGACCGCAATCGGCTTGCTGCAAGCCGCGCGCAGCGAGGCGGAAGGTAAGGTGGTAGGCGGTGCGGTTGTGGTGGGCGGGCCGCACGAAAGTATTTGGGCTAAGTTACGAGAATGGTTTAAAAATTTTTGACAGATTTTGATGGGATATTATCAAGAACGCTTTTGCCAATTGTAAAAGAGTTCTTTATAATATCGAAATCTTTAAAAATTTTTTATGCGGTCTTGCTTTGAACGATCGCATGTGCCGAGGAGCATATAAATGGATTTGGTTTACGACGTGGTGGAGTCTGCCGCATCACCGGCTGTAATTAAAGTCATCGGTATCGGTGGCGGTGGCTGCAATGCCATCAATAATATGATTCGAAACTCTATTGCGGGTGTGGAATTTATCAGTGCCAATACCGATGCTCAAGCTTTGGGTAAAAGCCAAGCACCTAAACGCATCCAGTTGGGTACCAATTTAACGCGTGGTTTGGGCGCAGGTGCCAATCCTGAAGTGGGTCGTGCTGCTGCACAAGAAGACCGCGAAGCCATTGCCGATGCCATTCGCGGTGCCAATATGCTGTTTATTACTACCGGTATGGGCGGCGGTACCGGCACCGGTGCTGCGCCGGTTGTGGCGGAAATCGCCAGAGAGCTCGGCATTTTGACCGTGGCCGTGGTAACCCGTCCGTTTGAGCATGAAGGCAAACGTATTAATATTGCCGCACAAGGTATTGATCAGCTGAAAAGCCAAGTGGATTCGTTGATCGTGATTCCGAACGATAAACTGATGACTGCTTTGGGCGAAGATGTCACCTTACGCGAAGCCTTCCAAGAAGCAGATAACGTGTTGCATGCTGCCGTTGCGGGTATTTCCGAAGTGGTAACCCGAGGGGGTATAATCAATTTGGACTTTGCTGATGTGAAAAATGTAATGAGCATCACTGGCATGGCGATGATGGGGACGGGTAATGCCCAAGGTGTGGATCGTGCACGTTTGGCTGCCGAGAATGCGATTGCCAGTCCGCTCTTGGATAATGTCACCTTAGACGGTGCGCGCGGTGTATTAGTTAATATTACTACTGCCCCAGGCTGCCTGAAAATGTCTGAATTTCGTGAAATTATGCGAATAGTAAATGAATACGCCCATCCGGATTCAGAGCGTAAATATGGTACCACCGAGGATGATGATATGCCGGAAGATGCTATCCGCGTAACCATCATTGCTACCGGCTTGAAAGAGAGTTTCCATTCGGCTGCCCCTCAAGCCGGCAGTATGCGCCAAGCCGCACGTGCCCAGCAACACGGTGGGCGCCAAGGGGGTTACAGTGCTGCTGAATTTGATGCGTTAGCAGCCGCAGCTGCTGCGTTTGATGAACGTGACCGTCAACAGCATTATCCCAATAATATCGATAATGTCATCCGTTCCGGTCGTGGTGCACGTAATATGAATCTGTCAGCTGCTGACTTTGCTGATAAAAATTTCTTGGATGATCTAGAAATCCCAGCTATGCTACGCCGCAAGCAGAATAACAACCATGAATAAGTTTTGATAGATAGAAATAAAATACAGCCGAAAAGATAGTTTCAGTTGTATTTTTTACTACAGCGGATTTATTACTTCTATACAAGGTAACAAGCCGCGTGACAGTACTTTACACGTACGAACCGATTCTGTTGCTGCTTTAGCTGGCTAACAAAATCGTTCTCTTCAAGCTAAGGCGCAGCAACGCTATATCGACGAAAGTTAATTTGCTATTTATGTTATAGCGGATTAATTTAACTCGCTATGGCGTTTGCGCCTTGCTGTATTGCGTGTCCTCTCTGCGGCTTGTTACCTTGCATAGAAATAATTGAATCCGCTATACTATAGTCAATTAAAATAAGAACTCCGTAGCAATGCAGTCATAAAATCTCCCACG
>NZ_JAUNHL010000081.1 GCF_030523955.1 Neisseria sp. | reverse complement strand
CTCTGAATTCTTTAGGGGGAATTTAGAGGAGTTTTGGTTTTTTTGCAAAGGTCTCTGCCTGTCTGAAAACCATTACAGTTTTCAGACAGGCATTTTTTATCAAACACAAACGATTAAGGCCGATTCGCTCTTTTCCATGCCAGAATAAACTCTAGGCAAAAAAGACGGGGATTAAAACCCGTACAAGTATAGTGGCTTAAATTCGGGAATAGTACAGCGTTACCTCGCCTTGCCCTATTCTGAATTTAAGCCACTATATTATCCGCGGCGCCAAACCGTACCGTTGGCACCGTCTTCCAGCAAAATATTCTCGGCTGTCAGCAAATCCCGGATACGGTCGGATTCCGCCCAGTTTTTTGCCGCCCGGGCCTGTTTGCGCTGCTCGATTAATGCGTCGATTTCTTCGTTGCTCAAACCGCCTTCCGCCTGCCCGCCTTGCATAAATTCTTGCGGGTCGCGCTGCAACAGGCCGATGATGCCGGCCAAGGCTTTCAGGCAGCCGGCCAATTCGGCGCTGTTGGTGCGGTTGACTTCATTGGCCAGTTCAAACAAAACCGCCACGGCTTCTACGGTGGCAAAATCATCATCCATCGCAGCATAGAAGCGGCGGGTATATTCGTTGGCATCCTCGCTCAAGGCAAACTCAGCCGGCGGGGTATTTTTCAAGGCGGTATAAAGACGGGTGAGCGCGCCTTTGGCATCGTCCAAATGGGCGTCGGAATAATTTAGCGGGCTGCGGTAGTGCGCACGCAGAATAAAGAAGCGCACCACTTCCGGGTCGTACACTTTCAAAATATCGCGGATGGTGAAGAAATTGCCCAGCGATTTCGACATTTTTTCGCCGTCCACGCGGATAAAACCGTTGTGCAGCCAATATTTAACATGGCTCTCAATCTGTTTGCCCTCGTGGTTGTGGCCGCAATGTCCGCCGTGTGCTCCGCAGCTTTGGGCGATTTCGTTTTCATGGTGCGGGAACTGCAAATCGGCACCGCCGCCGTGAATATCGAAGGTGTCGCCGAACAGCTCTTCGCTCATCGCCGAACATTCGATGTGCCAGCCCGGGCGGCCTTTGCCCCACGGGCTTTCCCAAAAATCGGCTTCGTTGGGCTTGGCGGCTTTCCACAACACGAAATCGAGCGGATCACGCTTGAAGCCGTCCACTTCCACCCGCTCGCCGGCGCGCAAATCATCCAGCGACTTACCGGAAAGCTGGCCATAGGCGGCAAACTCGCGCACGGCGTAGTAAACATCGCCGTTTTCAGCGGGGTACGCCTTACCGTTGGCAATCAGCCGCTCAATCATATGGATCATCTGGCCGACGTGTTCGGTGGCTTTAGGCTCGACATCCGGGCGCAACACGCCCAGGGCATCGGCATCTTCGTGCATTGCCTGAATAAAACGCGCGGTTAATTCGCCGATGGTCTCGCCGTTTTCGGCGGCGCGGGCAATGATTTTGTCGTCGATATCGGTGATGTTGCGCACATAAGTGAGCGGATAACCGTGTGCACGCAACCAGCGCGCAATCATATCGAATACCACCATCACCCGGCCGTGGCCGAGGTGGCAGTAGTCGTATACGGTCATGCCGCAAACGTACATACGCACGTTTTGCGGGTCGATGGGGGAAAACGGTTCTTTTTGTCGGGTTAAGGTGTTATAGATATTCAACATGGTTGAGCCTTGGTTGGTATGGAAATATTATTGTCTTTGTCTGTACGGCCGGATTAGAAACGGTACCATCCGCTTATCAAAAATGGTAAGGCTTGCGAAGTAAGACATGATCCGATAGCCGTACATCAGAAAAGCTGCCTGTTCAGAAATATCGGCAGCCTTATTCGGTTTACACCAAATCCTTGCGATACTGAAGCATACCAGTCTGCCGTGCCAGCCGGTTATATAAGCCCTGAGCGGTATGATTTTCTGGTGCAGTGACCCAATACACACGGTTACAACCTCTCTCTCCGGCCGCTGCATAGACCGCCTCAATCAGCCGCCGCGCAACGCCTTGCCGGCGGAAGGCCGGATCGGTAAACAAATCCTCCAGATAACAGCAATCGGTCAAATTCCAGGTGTTCGGATGGATAACGATATGTGCGAAGCCGGCCAAATGGCCCGCTTCGTCAAAAGCACCCAACGCCTGCATATCCGGCCGCCCGGTAAGCCGCCGCCAAGTTTGCTGCGTCACCTCGTCAGCCAGCTTCGTCTGGTAAAACTCTAAATAAGCCTGCCACAGAAGCAACCATTGTACATAATCATCCTCATGTAGCGTACGGATGCTGATATTCATATGCCGTTTTACTCCGGAAACTTTTCAGACAGGCATTATTCGGCTTTAAACACCGAAGTATCGGTTTTCGGCTGCTCGACCGCCACTTCAGCCGCGGCCTGTTGGGCGGCTTCCGCTTCGGCAGCCAAGCGTTTCTTCTCAATCAGATATTGGTTGATTTGGTGCACCAGATCTTGCGTGCCTTCATGGGTAAGCGCGCTGATTTTAAACAGGCGCGGCGTTTGCATGTCGAAGCCGAAACGGTCGTCCGGCGCCGGATAATCCCAACCGATTTCGGCCAGAAATTCAGCGGCACGGCTTTCTGCTTCTTCGGGCGAGAGCATATCGAGTTTGTTCAACACCAGCCAGCGCGGTTTGCCGTACAGCTCTTCATCGTATTTGCGCAATTCGTTGATAATCGCCAAGGCTTCGCCGGCCGGGCTGACCGCTTCGTCGAACGGCGCCAAATCCACCACATGCAAGAGCAAACCAGTGCGCGACAGGTGGCGCAAAAAGCGGTGGCCGAGTCCGGCACCTTCGGCGGCGCCTTCGATCAGGCCGGGAATATCGGCCATCACAAAACTGTGGTTCTCATCCATCCGCACCACGCCGAGATTGGGATGCAGCGTGGTAAACGGGTAATCCGCCACTTTCGGGCGCGCGGCGGAAACCGCGCGGATCAGGGTGGATTTGCCGGCATTGGGCATGCCGAGCAAACCGACGTCGGCCAGCACTTTCAACTCCAGAATCAGGTTTTTCGCCTCACCCTCTTCGCCCGGCGTAGCCTGCTTGGGCGCGCGGTTCACCGAAGATTTGAAATGGATGTTGCCCAAGCCGCCTTTGCCGCCTTTGGCCAAACAGACTTTCTGGCCGTGATGGGTTAAATCGGCGACGATTTCATCGGTATCGGCATCGCGGATGAGGGTACCGACCGGCATATGCAGTACGATATCATCGGCACCGGCACCGTAGCGGTCGGAACCGTGGCCTTTCTCACCATTTTTCGCTTGGTAACGTTTAACGAAGCGGTATTCGACCAAAGTGTTCAGGTTTTCGTCGGCCATCGCCCACACGCTGCCGCCCTTGCCGCCGTCGCCGCCGTCGGGGCCGCCGCGTGGCACGAATTTCTCGCGGCGGAAGCTGGCCGCGCCGTTGCCGCCTTTGCCGGCCACCACTTCGATTTTTGCTTCGTCGATAAATTTCATAGTTTTCTCAATAAATAAAGCATGTGCACAATCTGTCCATTCGTTCCGATATTATGATGCGGTACGCTTTGCGCATGCCGGTGCCAATGCCTGTCTGAAATAATGCAAATTTAATTATAAATGATATAGCGTTTATCCGCTGGAAATATTGTCCCGCCGTTCCGGCAGCGGCAGCCCTTCTGGTGCTGACGAAACGGTTTTCAGACAGGCATCCTCAATCGTCAGGCTTCGTCATCGCGCCAGACCGTTTTTTTACACAACCCGGGCGATAAGAAAAATCCGCCTGCCGTTTGGGCGGCAGACGGATTTTACACAGATACCATTACACTTTAGCGGCAGCGGCTACTTCGGCAGCGTAATCCACTTCTTTCTTCTCGATACCGTCACCCACTTTGTAGCGCACGAAGCTGATCACTTCGGCACCGTTCTCTTTCAAGAACTGGGCAACAGTTTGGTCCGGATTCATCACGAACGCTTGGCCGTTCAGAGTGATTTCGGCCAAGAATTTCTTGATGCGGCCTTCCACCATTTTGGCGGCGATGTCAGCCGGCTTGCCGGATTCGATGGCTTGCTGGGTGTAGATGTGGCGCTCTTTTTCCACAGTTTCGGCATCTACTTCGGCTTCAGACACGCATTGCGGTTTGGCCGCAACGATGTGCATACCCACTTTGCGCGCTACGTCTTCGGCGCCTTTGAATTCAACCAACACGCCTTCGGTCGCCAGCGCGCCGTGGATGTAGGCGGTCAGGCTGTTAGCGGTTTCGATAACTTGGAAGCGGCGGACAGACATGTTCTCGCCCAATTTGGCGATAATGGCTTTGCGCTCTTCTTCCACCAAAGCGCTCAGCTCTTCGATGCTGGCCGGTTTTTTCTCGGCGGCGGTTTTGGCTACGGAATTGGCGAAAGCAACGAAGCCGGCATCTTTGGCTACGAAGTCGGTTTCGCAGTTCACTTCCACCAATGCGCCCACATTACCTTCGATGGCATAAGCCAACACGCCTTCGGCAGCGGTACGGCCCGCCAGTTTGCCGGCTTTGGCGCCGGATTTGATGCGCAGGATTTCTTCGGCTTTTTCCATGTCGCCTTCGGCTTCTACCAAAGCTTTTTTACATTCCATCATGCCCAAGCCGGTAGCGGCACGCAGGTCGGCAACCATTTTCGCAGTAATTTCTGCCATTTTTATCTCCAGATTTCAATATGTTCGTTTCGAACACGGCAAGTGCCGTGCTCAGTATGAATGGACGGCCGCATCATGCGGCCAGATATGAAAAGGGGCGCTTGCCGCCCCTTTCGCGATACCGTTTTATTCAGCAGCAGCTGCTTCTTGAGCGGCGGCTACGGTTTCGGCAACGGCTTGGTTTTTGCCTTCCAACACCGCATCGGCGATGCCGCGGCAATACAGGCGGATGGCTTTGGCCGAATCGTCATTACCCGGGATAACGTGTTTCACGCCCTCGGGGCTGTTGTTGGTATCGACTACGGCAATCACCGGAATACCCAGTTTGGCAGCTTCGACCAGTGTACCGTGCTGATAGCCGGTATCGATAACGAAAATCGCGTCGGGCAGGCCTTTCATGTTTTTGATGCCGCCCAAAGAGCGTTCCAGTTTTTCCACTTCGCGGGTCATGTCCAACAATTCTTTTTTGTTGAAACCGCTGGCATCGGCGTTTTCCAATACGGCGGCTTTTTCTTCCAAGCGTTTGATGGATTGTTTTACGGTTTTGTAGTTGGTCAGCATGCCGCCCAACCAACGGTGGTCAACGAAAGGCATACCGGCACGGGTGGCTTCTTCGCGGATGATTTCGCGGGCTTGGCGTTTGGTGCCGACGAACAATACGGTACCTTTGTTTGCAACCAAACGGCGTACCACTTCTTGAGCCTCATGGAACAGCGGCAGGGTTTTTTCCAGGTTGATGATGTGGATTTTGTTGCGCGCGCCGAAAATGTATTGTTCCATTTTCGGGTTCCAGTAACGGGTTTGGTGACCGAAGTGAACGCCTGCTTCCAGCATTTGGCGCATGGTAATTTGAGACATGGATATTCCTTAAATAAAGGGTTATTGCAAACATCCGCGCACAGAACCTGATTCAGGCACCCTTCGGCGCGATGCGAGCGTTGAAAATAAAAATAAAAGCTTTCATAACGAAAGCCGCGAAATTATATAGAAATTTCCTTACTCTGGCAAGGAGGCGCGTTTTTGTTGCCGCATGGCTTTCATCCGCTTGTTGCGTTTACGGACGATGGCCACCCAAAAAGCAAACGCGGTGGGCAGGATGGTGAACACCGTCAGATAAATCAGCATGCGCGCCCAACCCGGCTGGGCAACGGAAAACATCAGCGTCACAAAAACGTAACCGATGAGGATGATGTGCCACATATTTTCTTCTTTTCTTCCGCAAGATTTTTCAGACAGGCATTATATAACCGATACGGTAATGTGTTCACCCATAAAACCCATCCGACCGTTTGTCGCCCGCAAAGTAGCACTTTAGCGCTTATTTCACTATAATTTGCGCTTTCCCCACCTTCATGTAACGAATGGATTCCTTATGGCAGACTTTAACCAAATCCTCGATGCCGGCGATGTAGACGGCGGTATCATCAATGTAGTCATCGAAATTCCCGCCGGCTCCAACCACAAAATCGAATGGAACCGCAAACTGGCGGCAATGCAACTGGACCGCGTCGAGCCGCTGGCTTTTGCCAAACCGACCAACTACGGCTTCATCCCGCAAACGCTGGACGAAGACGGCGACGAATTGGACGCGCTGATCATCACCGAAACCCCGCTGCCGACCGGTATTTTCATGGAAGCCAAGGTGATCGGCGTGATGAAATTCGTTGACGACGGCGAAGTGGACGACAAAGTAGTCGTGGTTCCGGCCGACGACCGCAACAACGGCAATGCCTACAACACCCTGGCCGATTTGCCGCAACAATTAATTAAACAGATCGAATTCCACTTCAACCACTATAAAGACCTGAAAAAACCGGGTACTACCCAAGTCACCAAGTGGGGCGACATCGAAGAAGCCAAAGAAGTGATCCGCGAATCGCAAGAGCGCTGGAAAAAACAATAAAGCGCAAGGATTTGCTATGATGCCTGTCTGAACATGTTTTCAGACAGGCATTTTGAAACCTTTGCAAAACCCACAGATGTGGATGCAGTTCAAGGCGTAGCAGCGCAGCGAGCGCAGACATAACATAGAGTTAGGCAAGCGAGCGAGCAGCACACAACGCAGAAATGCGCCGCAGATGGGGGTTTTGCAAAGGTCTCATTTTGTTTGCTTATTACCCGAGGAAGACAGCGACCATGACCGATTCTTGCGATGCCGAACTCAAACACCGGCTGCGCCGCCAATTCCGCCGCGCACGCATGCAACTGCCGATCAGCGAGCGCCGGCGTGCGGAAACCCGCATCAACCGCCGCTTGAAAAGCCTGCTCAAACGCGGCCGCAGAATCGCGTTTTACTGGCCGGTGGGCAGCGAATTGCGGCTGGATGCGCTGATGCAGGCCGCACTGGCCCGCGGCACCCATGTTTACCTGCCTTATATCGAAGCGGGCAAACGGCGACTATGGTTCACCCGTTACCGGCCCGATGCCCGCCGCGAGCGCCGGCGTGCCGGGCGACTGGATATTCCGCAGTTTAAAGGCCAAAAAGTGCGGATGGAAAAACTCGATTGCGTGCTGCTGCCTTTGGTGGCCGCCGACAGACAGGGCTACCGGTTGGGGCAAGGCGGCGGTTTTTATGATGCTTCGCTGGCGCATTGCCGCTTTTCCCTGCCGAAAAAAATCGGCGTCGGCTTTGCCTGCCAGCTGGCCGATACCTTACCGCACGAGCCGCACGACAAACCGCTGGACGCTTTTGTGTGCGAACAGGCTTGGCTGACCTTTAAGCGGCGCTATAGCGGATAGAGACCTTTGCAAAACCCACAGATGTGGATGCAGTTCAAGGCGTAGCAGCGCAGCGAGCGCAGACATAACATAGAGTTAGGCAAGCGAGCGAGCAGCACACAACGCAGAAATGCGCCGCAGATGGGGGTTTTGCAAAGGTCTCGGATAAACTTAATTTTCGCGAAAGCTCTGCTGCGCCTAGCCGGAATACTGTCGATTCAGGCCGCTGAAATACGCAATGCCTGTCTGAAAGTTTTTTTCAGACAGGCATTGCGTATTTTGGAATCATGCCAAGAGATCAATTCAAATACAGCATCGGGTTCACCGCTTTGCCGTTCACCCGCACTTCGAAATGCAGTTTGGTGCTGTCGGTATCGCTGCTGCCCATCGTCGCAATCTGCTGGCCGGCGCGCACCGTTTGGTCTTTGCTGACCAATAACTTATCGTTGTGCGCATAAGCGGTGAGCATGCCGCCGCTATGGCTGATCAGCACCAGATTGCCGTAACCGCGCACGCCGTTGCCGGCATACAGCACTTTGCCGTCGGCCGCCGCTTTAATCGGCGTCCCCGGTGCACCGGCGATGTCTATGCCTTTATTACTGACGCCGTCATAAGGTTTGCTGACCGTATGGTTATCCAGCGGCCACTGCAAAGCCATGCGGTTCACCGGCCTCACTTCGCCGGCGCTGCTGCTGCGCGGTGCGGAAACGGTGCGCTCGCCGGCATTGGGCCGCACGCGCAACACCTGGCCGACTTCGATTTGGGTCGGATCGCTCAGGTTGTTCCAACGCGCAAGCGTAGCGGCGCTTTGATTGAAACGCAAGCCGATGCGGTAGAGGTTGTCGCCCGCCTGTACGCGGTAATGCCCCTCCGGCACCGGGCCGGTGGTATGGGAGGTGCCGGCACACGCGGCCAGCAACAAAGCGGCCACTACGGCGCCGCCTGTTGAGATTCGGGAAGCTAATTTTTTCATGGCCGTAAGGATAGCAATATCCGCCGGCAATGTTTTTGCTTTAACTTTTTTTTACTGCTTTGCCTCAACAATATGCCAACCGTTTGACAACAGGTATTCAAATGAGGATACGGCCGAAAATATTCAAACGTTTTAAAAAAACGAGACTTTTGCAAAAATCTTTCTTAAATCCTGACAATATTTGTATCCGTCATACTCGGGTTTGGCGCAGATCTTTGAAGCAGTTTGGCAAAGCTTTCCGTGCTATTAAGAAGCGGCAAACACCCTACCAATTCAGGCTCCGTTCGCCCCCGCCGAATGCCTCCCAACTAAAAAGTTTCTTGAAATTAAACCCTTTTGCCATTATGTTAACGGCTCAACAAAAAGGAATCTGCTCATGCAATATTTCGGTATCGGTTTTTTGGTGCTGTTGTTTTTGGAAATCATGTCCATCGTGTGGGTGGCCGACTGGCTCGGCGGCGGCATCGCTTTGTTGCTGATGATCGCCAGCTTCGCCATCGGCGTGTTTATGTTGCGCCGCATCGGCTTGGCCGGTGTATTGATGGCGGGCAGTACGCTGCGCGGCGGCGGGGTGTCGCTTTATCAATTATTGTGGCCGATCCGCTACACCGTAGCCGGTATGCTGCTGATCAGCCCTGGCTTTGTGTCTACGCTGATTGCGGCTGTATTGTTGCTGCCGATTAAGGGCGGCCCTACCGTTTCCACCTCCGGCGGGCATGCCAAACCGTTTAACGCCGATTTTGAAAACGATGCCGGTGGTTTTAGCCACACCGCCGGCCGCACGCGCATTCACCGTAACGACGACATCATCGAGGGCGAATATACGGTTACCGACAGCCCGGAGAATGAAAAGCACAACCGTTAATCCGCGCCATCCGCCCTAAAAAAGCCTGTCTGAAACCTTTCAGACAGGCTTTTTTTTTCGCGGATTCAATTACTTCGATACAAGGCAGCAAGCCGCAGAAGGATATTTTGCAAAGGTCTCAACCTTTTTACATTGACGCCCCGCTCCGCCCTTGCTAAGGTGAAGCCGAGTCTTCAGCGTGAAGCCATACAGGAGAAACCCCATGTCCCTCACCATCACCCATCTGCCCGAAAAACAGCGCTTCGAACACCAGCAAAACGGCATGGTGGCGCACCTTGATTACCAAATCAAAAACGAGCACACCCTGATTTTCCACCACACCTTCGTACCGCCACAGCTGGAAGGCCGCGGCATTGCCTCCGCCCTCACCCGCCAAGCGCTTGATTATGCACGCGAACACGGCAAAAAAGTGATTCCCGCCTGTTCGTATGTTGCGGTTTGGATAAAACGCCACCCCGAATACAGCGATTTAACCGCCTGAAGCACCATGCTCGAATTCATCGGTATTCATAAAGCATTCGGCAGCAAAACCGTGGCCGATAACATCAATCTCAGCGTGACTAACGGCACGCTCTTGGCGATACTCGGTGCTTCCGGCTGCGGCAAATCCACCCTGCTCAACATCGCCGCCGGGCTGGTCGAACCCGACAGCGGCGAAGTGTATCTGCACGGCATACTGCTCAATCCGCTGCCGCCGGAAAAGCGCCGCATCGCCCTGATGTTCCAAGATTTCGCCCTGCTACCGCATCTGAACGCCTGGCAAAACGTCGCCTTCCCGCTCAAAATGCAGGGCGTATCCGGCGGCGAAGCCCGAAAACGCGCATCCGCCATGCTTGCCGAAGTCGGCCTCGCCGGCGAACAGGAACGCCGCACCCAAGCCCTATCCGGCGGCGAACAGCAGCGGGTGGCGTTGGCCCGCGCGCTGGTGGCCGAGCCGCGCCTGCTGTTGCTCGACGAAGCCTTCTCCAGCCTCGATACCGGCCTGCGCCAAAGCCTGCGCCGGCAAACACTGGCCCACATCCGCCATTTGGACATCCCCGCCATTCTGGTTACCCACGACCCCGAAGAAGCCTTCCAACTGGCCGACCGCATCGCACTGATGGATAACGGCCGTATCCTCCAGCACGGCCGCCCCGCCGACCTGCTCGCCCGCCCCGCCGGCCGCCAAGCCGCAAGGCTTTTGGGCTGTCTCAACGTACGCGACGACCACTACGTCCCGCAAAACGCACTGCTGCCCGGCAGCGGCGAGGATTGCGCAATCGACGAAGTCATCCGCTTGGCTGATTCCTGCCGCATCCGTCTCACCCACTCGCAACACGGCAAGCTGCTGCTCAACCTCGACTGGCCGCACGCCATGCGGCTGGGCGACGCACTGCACAGCGGCGGCACGCTTAAACTGGCCGTTGATGACGCGCAAATCGTCCGTTTCCCGTAAAAACCTTAATACAGATTTGTAAAATGCCTGTCTGAAATAGTTTTCAGACAGGCATTTATATAGTCGATTCATTTATATATAGCGAAAGTTAAGTTAATTCGCTACACCTACCATGATGCGCTTGAAAGCCTGTTTCCGCTTCATGCAGGAACTCAACTGCTTTGCTCATTTTCCTTATGTTTTATAGTCAATTAAAATAAGAACTCCGTAGCAATGCAGTCATAAAATCTCCCAC
>NZ_JAUNHL010000017.1 GCF_030523955.1 Neisseria sp. | reverse complement strand
TGGGAGATTTTATGACTGCATTACTACGGAGTTCTTATTTTAATTGACTATACTTTGCGTGAACATCGCCCACCTGCGGTTTCCAACCCAAGAAATTAAAATATAAATACCGCTATGGCATAACACCATAGCGGTATCAGTATATTCAAATACCTTTATAGATAATTAGTTTAGACTCGCAAGCGCCTGATTAAAAGTTGCACTCGGGCGCATGGCTTGCGAAGCCAGCTCTTCATTCGGTGAGTAATAACCTTGAATATCCACTGCTTGGCCTTGTACGCCATTAAGTTCAGCCAAAATAGCTTCTTCATTAGCTGCCAGCGCTTCGGCCAAAGGTTTGAATTGAGCTTGCAATGCCGCATCTTTATCTTGTGAGGCCAACGCTTGCGCCCAATATAGCGCGATATAGAAATGGCTGCCACGGTTGTCGAGTTGACCTGCTTTACGCTTAGGTGATTTATCGTTCAACAACAATTGCTCGGTCGCCGCATCCAGCGTATCGGCCAAGACTTGTGCTTTCTGATTGCCGGTTTTCTGAGCCAGATGTTCCAATGAAACGGCCAGTGCCAAGAATTCACCCAAAGAATCCCAACGCAGATGGTTTTCTTCCAGAAATTGCTGAACGTGTTTCGGAGCCGAACCGCCGGCACCGGTTTCAAACATACCGCCGCCGTTCATCAGGGGAACTATAGACAGCATTTTGGCACTGGTACCCAATTCCAAAATCGGGAACAAATCGGTCAGATAGTCGCGTAATACATTGCCGGTTACCGAGATGGTGTCTTGGCCGTCCTTCAGACGTTTCAGGCTGAATAGACAGGCATCGACCGGAGCCAGAATGCGGATGTCCAAACCGTTGGTATCCAATTCAGCCAAATAGGTGTTCACTTTGGCAATCAGCGAAGCATCGTGCGGGCGCTTTTCATCCAGCCAGAATACTGCGGGAGTTTCGCTCAAACGGGCACGGCTTACCGCCAATTGAACCCAGTCTTTCACCGGTGCGTCTTTGGTTTGGCAAGCACGCCAGATATCGCCCGCTTCTACTTGATGTTCGGTCAATACGTTGCCTTTGTCGTCAATGATTTGTACCACGCCGTCGGCAGCGATTTCAAAAGTTTTGTCATGCGAACCATATTCTTCCGCTTTTTGTGCCATCAAGCCGACATTGGGCACGGTACCCATTGTGGTTGGATCGAAAGCGCCGTTTTCGCGGCAGAAATCGATAACCGCTTCGTAAATACCGGCATAGCTGCTATCGGGAATGACTGCTTTGGTGTCGCGCGCTTCGCCGTTTTTATCCCACATACGGCCTGAATTGCGGATCATCGCCGGCATGGAAGCGTCGACAATCACGTCGCTCGGTACATGCAGATTGGTAATACCTTTATCGGAGTCTACCATCGCCAGATCCGGATTATTGGCATAAACCGCTGCGATTTCGGCTTCTACTCCAGTGCGCGTGGTTTCGTCCAGTTTGTCGAGATTGCCCAGCAGATTGCCGAAACCGTTGTTAACATTGATGCCGGCAGCGGCCAATTGCTCGCCATATTTTTCAAATACCGGGGCAAAGAAAACTTTCACTGCATGGCCGAAGATGATGGGATCGGATACCTTCATCATGGTGGCTTTCATGTGCAGCGAGAACAATACGCCTTTGGCTTTGGCATCGGCTACTTGTTCTTTCAAGAATGATAACAAGGCTTTTTTGCTCATTACGGTAGCATCGATGATTTCACCGGCTTTCAGTGCGATCGGTTTGCGTAGCTCTTGTTTGTTACCGTCTTTACCTGTGAATACAAAAGAAACGGTAGTTGCATCTGCAACGGTAACAGATTGTTCGTTCGAATAGAAATCCCCACCCTGCATCGTAGATACGTGTGATTGGGAATCTTTACCCCAGGCACCCATGCTATGCGGATATTTTTTAGCGAAATTTTTCACTGCTTTGGGCGCACGGCGGTCGGAGTTGCCCTCGCGCAATACCGGATTCACTGCGCTGCCTTTGACACGGTCGTAACGTTCACGCACTGATTTTTCTTCATCGGTTTGGGCATCTGCAGGATAGTCGGGCAATTTATAACCCTGAGCTTGTAATTCTTTGATGGCAGCAGTCAATTGTGGTACCGAAGCGCTGATGTTAGGCAATTTGATTACATTGGCATCAGGTTGTTTCACCAATTCGCCCAATTGTGCCAATGCATCGGGTACGCGCTGATCTTCGGTCAAATATTCGGGAAACAAGGCCAAGATACGGCCGGCTAAAGAGATGTCTGAAGTCTCTACGTTAATATCCGCGCTTTGCGTAAAAGCGCGGATAATCGGCAGAAACGATTTAGTGGCCAAAGCAGGTGCTTCGTCGGTATGGGTATAGATGATGGTTGCTTTACTGCTCATATCGTTCACTCTCTTTTCCTGATAAAGTCAATCAACTCAATTTTCTTTGTAAGTGCCTGAAACCAAGCTCTTCTGCAATTATGACACAATTTTCCGATGACGTTGTAGATTTCATGATGATGTTTATTATTTTTAAGATAAGAGTTTTACATCAAATTTAAGAATTATAATTTGGGATCTGTGGAATAATTTAATTGTTTTTAAATTCATCGATTTCAATTAATTTTCCGATAATTCAAACGCAAATTCATTGACGGCAAATAACAGCTTGGGTATGATACGCATCTTTCAAGGAGTAGTGGCTGAGAGGCTGAAGGCACACCCCTGCTAAGGGTGCATCTGGGCTAAAACCTGGATCGAGGGTTCGAATCCCTCCTACTCCGCCATATTAATTATAACTTTTTGATATTTATATTAATCTTAGGTTATAAATATTTTATATACTTATTGTGTACCAGAAAAAAGCCAGTGATAAATCACTGGCTTTTTTGAAGATGGTCATAATACGTTAGAGAGAGTGTTGGGGGATTTAAAATAAAGCTGCTATTTTAATTCCTCATTAGTATCGCTAAAAATACTCTCTTTCCCTTCTGTCAAGCCATTAGGTTTTCTTGCCGGGCTGCACTACTCTGCTGTAACCATGATTGCACTTCCCAACCAGCTTTTTTAGACTCATCCGCCGAAGCGAAGTCGAACCAACAAGCATTTCTGCAAATGGTGTTACTCCCTCGCCATATTGAGGCTATCGCGCCGGTGGTGGCGCGGATTTCCTCTTTCTCGCTTTCGGGCAGCAGGTTGGGGTTGAATTCGCCCGTTACCGGGTCGCGGGCGGTCTGGCCGTCGTCATATTGACGGCTCAGATATTGGGCAGCTGTTTCCGCCGCTACCGCCGCGCCGCCTCCGCTGAGCGGGTCGCCGCCGTTGATATAGGCCAAGGTAGCGCCCAATACGAAATGGCCAACTGCCTGCGCAACTTCGTTTTTATTTTCGCCGTGGCCGACTTGTTGGCCGATGGTGGCGGTAATCAGAATAAATGCCTGTCTGAAAAATATATTTTTACTTTTCAGACAGGCATTGAGGGTTAACAACGCGTGCGTGCCCAAAGGCACTCACCCTACAACTTGAATAGGCATTTGATGCAGGCTACGGCTTGCTAAATCTGCCATTCTGTTTGTAATTTTATTAATAATATCCATTCTTTACCTTTATTTTACTTGATTAAGGAATTTTTTAATAAATTCTTCTACTCTATAAGATTTACCTGTTTTCCCATCTCGAATTGATTTAACCCAAGATATAGGATAATTTCGTGGCATTAGAATTTGATCCTCTCCGCCTCTATATTTAGAGGTTGCACTTTCAGGTGGTTGCTGTCCTACTTTGCCAATATTAACCGTTTGCCCTTTGGGAATTTCAATTTCAGCTTCAAATTATCAGGCCATGATTATTTTAATTTTTATTAAAAAGAATTGGAATAAAACCATAAATCATCAATCGAAAAGAAACTATCAAGATAAGGAAAATATTTTTCTTTAATTCTAGGGCCTGTCGACATTCAAGTTTACCTTAATTTCAATACGGCAGCCGCAAGGTAAATATTGGCAGCAAAAGATTGGTCGGTTTTTTCTGCGCGCATCGCAAACTTTTCCTTGGCATAAAGGCTCAATTTTTGCCCACTGTGCATCGGTAAGAATGTATCTGGTCATGAGGATAGGATACACTGAAAACTTGAATGTCGACAGACCCTAACAGGCACGGTCAAAATACAGCGGCACTCTAGTTTCCCGTGCCACATATTCCACATACTCCCGCACTTTGTGCGGCATCTGCAAATCTTTTACCATGGTCAGATTACGCAAAATCGGAAACAGCAGAATATCTTCCATACTCCAATCTCCTGCCCTCACCCGATCGGCCGGCACATAGTGTTCCAACTTTTGTAAATCCTGATGCAGTTGCGCCAAGTACTTAGCCGTATCTTTCAAATTATCCGCAAAGCTGCCTATATTTTTCTCTTTTTTTTCAACAAAATAATCAATCGCTGACTGAGTGGCAAATTCCGGCAATCCCAATTGGATATCACGGGGCATAATCAATTTATTGACGTATTCGCCTACTTTATCCAACCAAGCCTGTATTTGAGGGTTGACCGTTTCATCCAGTTTTCGCTTACCGGCATATTCGTCCAACCAGCGTACGATATTTAAACTTTCGCCCATTGCCGTACCGTCCGGCTTCACCAAAATCGGTACCATTTTGCTGCCGATCAGCCCGATCGGGGTTGCTTCATCGTCGTTTAATAAAATCTCAAGTCCAACCGGCAAAGTGTGCAAACCTATAATCATCCGTGCACGCACACAAAACGGACAATGGTCATAAACATAGAGCTTCATATTGAATTCCTTTATTACATTAACTATCAGTTTCAGAATTATTTGATTTAATTACCAATATATTGCCAATATACAACACTTTGGCAAAGTGTTGTTTCAGAACACGAAAAAAATAATTTCTTTACACTTTATTGATTAAAATTTAAGCAATTATCTTTGTCATTGTTTTCTTTATAAAATTTCAATAAAAAACAAGCGGCGAATTTAAAAGACGAGCGGTTTGCCAATAAAAATAACATTTAGCGCCTATTATTGCTTATTTTTTAATCAGAATTTAAGTTTACAAACTTGCTACCCAGTCCTATACTAAAAATCAATCAAAACCCAAGAGCAAACCAAGATACAAACTTAAAGGGCAATCGACCTTTGCGGGGAACTAAGTTTAAAAGCAACTTAAGCTTAATTCTACTACTTGGTAATTGATAATTTAACTTAAACAGTTGTTTGGAGACATAAATATGAACTACGATAAAGCCGTATCAGAAATGCTGAACGTTGATGGAGCCATTGCTGCTGCAGTAGTGGATTTTTCCAGTGGTATGTTGTTGGCCGGCGGCGGTTCGCCTGCCGTTGACTTGGAAATTGCCGCTGCCGGTAATACCGAAGTAATGAGCGCCAAAATGAAAACCATGAAAATGCTGGGACTGAAAGACACCATCGAAGACATTTTGATTACCTTGGGTACCCAATACCATCTGCTGCGTCCCCTGAGCAAACATGATGGTCTGTTCCTGTACGCAGTATTGGACAAATCGAAATCCAACTTGGCTCTGGCTCGCCGCGCTCTGGTTGAAACCGAACGCAACTTGGGCTAATTCCCGATACCAGAACCGGCTGAAAAGCCGGTTTTTTGCTGCCCGCTCGTTTCTGCTATTTTCAATCAAACAAAGCAATATCTTGAAATTAATTTTATCCTCTGTTTAGCACCCTATTATTTGTTGCCGAACTATTTCAAATCACCACACCCACCGCTACAATAGAACCCACACACATCCCTCTCCATCAGGAAAACGATTATGGCCGGTTTACAGCAAAACTCTTCTGATAAATTGCCTGACTTAGAGCCCTATCTACAATGGTACGAAAGCTACGCTGCCGCCCAAACAGCAGCAGAACAAACCATGTTGCGCCAAGCTCTGGAATTGGCCCTAGCCTCTTACCCCCAAAACGCAACCACCACCATCGGCGAACCGATACTCAGCAATGTGTTGGGGGCTGCGCAAATGGTAGCCGATATGGATCTGCTTTCCGAAGCGGTGGCAGCCACCATATTGCTGGAAATTCCCGATACGTTGCAAAACTGGCAAGAAGTCGTCGCCGAAAAATGCGGCTCAACCGTGGTCAACATCATCCGCGGGCTTTATGAAGTACAAAAACTCACCCGCTTTGCCAGCATGGATAACCTTGATACTGCCGAAGAGCGCGCCGAACAAGCGGAAACCATGCGTAAAATGCTGTTGGCCATGGTATCCGATATTCGCGTGGTATTGATCAAACTGGCGCTGCGCACACGCACCATGCAGTTTATGGGCACCCTGCCCGACAACCCCGAAAAGCGTGATATTGCCAAAGAAACGCTAGATATTTTCGCACCCTTAGCCAACCGCTTGGGCGTATGGCAACTCAAATGGCAACTGGAAGATTTGGGCTTCCGACACCAAAATCCCGCCGAATACAAACGTATCGCCAAGCTGCTGGATGAAAAGCGTACCGAGCGCTTGGAATATATTGACGATTTTCTCAACACCTTGCGCCGCGAGTTAGACAAATACGGCATTCACTACGATGTGGCCGGCCGTCCCAAACATATTTATTCCATTTACAAAAAAATGGTAAAGAAAAAACTGGATTTCGACGGCCTCTACGATATCCGCGCGGTGCGCATTCTGGTCGACACCATTCCCGAATGCTACACCACCTTAGGCCTCGTCCACAGCCTGTGGCAGCCTATTCCCGGCGAATTTGACGACTATATTGCCAATCCGAAGAGCAACGGCTATAAAAGCCTGCATACGGTTATTGTCGGCCCACAAGACAAAGGCGTGGAAGTACAAATCCGCACTTTCGATATGCACCAATTCAACGAGTTCGGTGTAGCCGCTCATTGGCGCTACAAAGAAGGCGGCAACAGCAGCGACAGCGCTTACGAACAGAAAATCGCCTGGCTGCGCCAGCTTCTCGATTGGCGCGAAAACATGGGGGAGAGCGACCGCGAAGATTTGGCCAACGCTTTTCAAACCGAATTGTTCAACGACACCATCTATGTACTAACCCCGCACGGCAAGGTATTTTCTCTCCCCTCAGGCTCCACGCCCATCGACTTTGCCTATGCTTTGCACAGCAGCTTGGGCGACCGCTGCCGCGGTGCCAAGGTCGACGGCCAGATCGTGCCGCTCTCCACTCCGCTGGAAAACGGCCAGCGCGTGGAAATTATTGCCGCCAAGGAAGGCTCGCCTTCGGTTAACTGGTTGTATGAAGGTTGGGTGAAAAGCCACCGGGCCATCAGCAAAATCCGTGCTTATATCCGCCAGCAAAACGCCGAAGCAATACGTGAAAACGGCAAGGCGCAATTTGAAAAAGTGCTGGCCAAAGTTTCGCCCAAACCGAACTTGCACGCCCTGCATGAAAAAATGGGTTTCTCCAAGTTGGAAGACTTATACACCGCCATCGGCCAAGGTGAAGTTACGCCGCGTGCGGTGCAGAAAGCCTGCGGCGCCTTAAAAGAACCGCCGCCGCAGCCGGTAAATGAAACCAGCATCATCAAACAATCCAAAATCAAAGGGCACAGCCAAGGCGGCGTGCTGATAGACGGCGAAGAAGGCTTGTACACCACCTTGGCCAAATGCTGCAAACCGGCACCGCCGGACGACATTATCGGCTTTGTAACCCGTGAGCGTGGCATTTCCGTACACCGACGCAACTGCCCTTCTTTCGAGCATCTGGCCAAACAGTCGCCCGATAAAGTGTTGCCGGCTTCTTGGGCCGGTGCACAAGAAGGCCAAGTGTTTGCCGTTGACATCGAAATCCGCGCGCAAGACCGTGGCGGACTGTTGCGCGACGTTTCCGATGCGCTCGCACGCCACAAGCTGAACGTTACCGCCGTGCAAACCCAATCGCGCGATTTGGAAGCCAGCATGCGTTTTACGCTGGAAGTCAAACAGGTAAACGAATTACCGCGCGTATTGGTGAGTTTGGGTGACGTAAAAGGTGTATTAAGCGTTACCCGCCTATAAACCGCATGAAACAGAAAAATGCCTGAGACCTTTGCAAAATTCTTTTCGATACCTGAAAATACTTTCGTCATGCTCGGGCTTGACCCGAGCATCTTTTTGTTTTGAAAGAAAAAGCAGATACTCGGGTCAAGCCCGAGTATGACGAGATATAGCAGATTAACTTAACTTTCGCTACGGCGTTGCTGCGCCTTGCCGTACTACTTGTACTGTCTGCGGCTTGCTGCCTTGTATCGAAGTAATTAAATCTGCTATATCAATAAATTCAGGATTAAAAAGTTTTTTGCAAAGGTCTATGCCTGTCTGAAAACTTTTTCAGACAGGCATTTTTAATCAAAACGCTTACTTCGCATAACGCCGCAACAATTTGGCAAAAGCCGCACCGGTTTCCGGATGTTTCAAACCATAAGCCACCGTTGCTTCCAAATAACCGATTTTGCTGCCGCAATCGTAACGTGTGCCGCTGAAAGCATGTGCCAGTACGCACTCTTCCTCCAGCAATTTGGCAATCGCATCGGTAAGCTGGATTTCGTTACCGGCGCCGCGCGGCAAATTAACCAGCAAATCGAAAATACGCGGCGTAAGAATGTAGCGGCCGACTACGCCGAGATTAGACGGCGCTTCTTCCGGCTTGGGTTTCTCCACAATGCTTTTTACCCGCTGACGGCCGTCTTGCGCTTCGGTTTCCACAATGCCGTATGAACCGGTTTGCGAAGGGTCTATCGTTTCCACGCCCAATACGCTGCTGCCGGTTTGCTGATAAATCTCCACCATCTGCTTGAGCGCACCTTGCGGCGCATCGATCAAATCATCGGCCAGCAATACCGCAAACGGCTCCTGCTCCACCGCCGGGCGTGCGCACAATACGGCATGCCCCAAGCCCAAGGCTTCCGGCTGGCGGGTATAGAGAAAGCTCACGTTTTTCGGCACGATATCTTGCAGATGCATCAAAAGCTTATCTTTATTGCGCAAAGCCAGCTCGGCCTCCAATTCGTAAGCTTTGTCGAAATGATCTTCGATGCTGCGCTTGTTACGGCCGGTAACGAAGATAATCTCGGTGCAACCGGCTGCCACCGCCTCTTCCACCGCATATTGAATCAAGGGCTTGTCGACAATAGGCAGCATTTCTTTCGGACTGGCTTTGGTAGCCGGCAGAAAGCGTGTTCCCATACCGGCAACGGGGAAAACGGCTTTGCGTATGGTTTTGATATCAGCCATCTGGTTATTCTCGCGAGTGTTAGGTAGAAAGGATTATAACCGAATGCCTGTCTGAAAAAAGAAGCTTTCAGACAGGCATTGCCATTTATTCCGTATTTGCCAACAAAGCCAGCAAACCGGCTTCATCCAATACCGCTACGCCCAAATCATTGGCCTTATCCAGCTTGCTGCCCGCCGCCTCGCCGGCCACCACATAATCGGTTTTCTTGGAAACGCTGCCGGAAACCTTGCCGCCGGCCGCTTCAATCATGGCCTGGGCCTCATCGCGTTTCAGGCTGGGCAGCGTGCCGGTTAACACAAAGGTTTTGCCGCTAACCGCGCTGTTGGCCGCGGTTGCCGTCATCTCTTCGCCGGCTGCGGGCAAACGGTCGAAAAATGCCTGCATCTGCCGCAACAGTGCCTGATTGTCCACGCCGCTTCGCCATTGCTGCCACTCCTTGCTCAAGGCTTTATCTTCCAACAAACCGGTAATGCTTTGGCCGGCCAAGTCCCACAGTGCGGCCGCTTTACTCTCGCTGATTTTGAAACCGGGCAGGCGCGCAATCCATTTGGCCGCTTGCGCGTATTCCGACGGCGGCAGGCTCACCGGCTGCGTTTTGGGCGCGACACCAACAGCCAGCAACTCATCTATCATCGCCTGCTGTTCCGCTTGAGAAAAGAAATGGGCGATAGAATGCGCCACCACGCTGCCGATATCGGGCAAACAGGCCAGCACCGGCTCGGGCGCCCGGCGCACGGCATCCAAACTGCCGAAAGCCTGCGCCAGTATTTTGGCGGTACGCTCGCCGACATGGCGTATCCCCAAGGCAAACAAAAAACGCGCCAGTTCGGGCTGTTTGCTGGCGGCGATGCCATCCAGAATGTTTTCCGCCCATTTGGTGGGCGACTGCTTTTTATTTTTTCCCTCTTCGGCTACTGCTTCGCCGGCTTTTTCTTTCATTTTCTGCAAAGTGGCGATGTCCAGCCGGTAAACATCGGCAAAATGGCGTACCCAATCCTGGGCCACCAAGGCTTCGATTTGTTTTTGCCCCAAGCCCTCGATGTCCATCGCTTTGCGCGAAGCAAAATGAATCAAGCCTTGGGCGCGTTGGGCACGGCACAGCATGCCGCCGCTGCAACGTGCCACCGCCTCGCCCGCCTCCCGCTCGATGTCGCTGCCGCAGATCGGGCAGCTCACGGGCAAGCGATAAGGCGGATACAGGGCAACTGCTTGGCCGCTTGGCACCTCACTGAACAAATCGTTTTGTACGGCGGCATAATCAGAAGTATGCCTGTCTGAAACGGCATCTTGCATCGGCCGGCGCTCGAATACCACCCGCACCACTTCGGGAATCACGTCTCCGGCCCGGCGCACCACCACGGTATCGCCTATCCGCACGTCTTTACGGCTGATTTCGTCTTGATTGTGCAAGGTAGCGTTGGTTACCGTTACCCCGCCGACCACAACCGGACGCAATCGCGCAACTGGCGTTACCGCACCGGTACGGCCGATTTGTACGTCTATCGCCTCGACGACGGTTAAAGCCTCTTCGGCCGGAAATTTGTGTGCCACCGCCCAACGCGGCGCACGCGAAATAAAACCGAGTGCGCGCTGTTGCGCCAGGCTGTTGACTTTCACCACCATTCCGTCGATTTCATATGGCAAATCGGGGCGTTTCTGCTGCATTTGCTCGTAAAATTTTAAAACTTCGCCGATATTATCAAAACAACCGAAGTTACCGTTAGGCAAACTGAAGCCAAGCTCGCTCAGATAAGCCAATTCCTGAATATGTTCTTCCAATACCGCGCCGCCCTCTTGTCGCGCGATGCTGTAGGCAAAGAAATACAGTTTCCGCCGGGCGGTAATCCGCGAATCGAGCTGGCGCAAGCTGCCGGCCGCGGCATTACGCGGATTGGCAAACACTTTCTGGCCGGCGGCCTGCTGCCGTTGGTTCAGGGCCAGAAAATCGGCTTTCAGCATCAGCACTTCGCCGCGCACTTCGATTAATTCGGGCGTCTGGCTGCCGTGTAGGCGCAGAGGAATATTGGCGATGGTTTTCACGTTGCGGGTGATGTTTTCGCCCGATTCGCCGTCGCCGCGGGTAGCGCCGCGTACCAGCACGCCATTTTGGTACAACAGGCTGACTGCCAAACCATCGAATTTGGGTTCGATAACATAAGCCGGTTTTTTGCCGCCCAAACCGCTGCGCACGCGCTCGTCAAACGCCAGCATTTCACTGTGGTCGAACACGCCGTGTTCGTCTTGCGGCGAAAAAGCGTTGGAGAGCGACAACATCGGCACTTCGTGGCGTACGCTCTCAAATCCTTCCAACGGTGCGCCGCCCACCCGCTGGGTAGGACTGTCGGGCAGCCGAAGCTCGGGATGGGCCGCTTCCAGCGCTTCCAATTCGCGGAATAATCGGTCGTATTCGGCATCGGGGACACTGGGGTTATCGAGCGTGTAGTATTCGTAGGCGTAGCGGTTGAGCTGTTCGGTCAGCGTTTGAATGCGTGCGGTTTCGTTCATAATTCGTATTCGATATCGGGATGGTTTTCAGACAGGCATTTGAGGAATTATGCCTGTCTGAAAAAGAAAACGGACACTTAAGCTAAAGTGTCCGTACATTATAGCGGAAAGATTAGGAGAACAGGCGCGCCGCCAAATCACCACCGGGCACAATGCCCACTTTTTTCATTTCGTCTTGACGTGCCAGTACGAAGCTGCGCACGCCCTTGAGCCATTCGGTCGACAATTCTTCCATATTGCTGTCGACCAAATCCAAGCCGAGGGTGCCGGATAGTTTCACGGCGATATCCATAAAGCGGTTGAAATATTTTTCGCCCGGCGGCACACGGGTAATATCAAACAGCATGCTGAAACCTTTATAGGCTTGGCTGCTCAGCAAGCTGGGGGTAAACGGGCTGCCGTCCACCGCGATGATGGAAAACAGCGGTTCCCCGCCATCGGTAAAAAGATGAAATGCGCCGTCATGATGCAGTTGGAAACCGTTGCCCTCCAGCGCGGCGCGTAATTCCATGCCGCTGATGCTGGCGCGGGAAACCAGATGCATGGTGATGGTTTGGTCGACACGTTCGCACAGTTCGTCTAACGGGCGCGCCACGTTGAGGAAAGTGGGCACATCCATCAGCAGCAAGCCGGCATCCAATTGTTCGGCAAACTGGTTGACGCTGTTGCCGAAGTTTTCCAACTCCTGCGTCGTCGCCAAGCCGTTACGGCTGATCGCTTGCAAACCGATAATAAAGCCTTGGTAATAAACGCCGGGAATCGGCTCGGCGATTTGCCAGCGGTCGTCCATGGTGCAGCCGGCAATCTGGAAGCGGTGGCGGCTGGAAAAACGCGGCAAAGTATTCAATTCCAGCGGCTCTTTCAGGGAAACATAAGCCATGTAGTCGAAATTGGGATCAAACCACGGCAGTTGCTGCTTGGACATATCATCTAAATCCAACAGCAAGCCTTTATTGCCTTTAAGTTTGGTTTGCGAAGGCACCGGCACCTGGGTTTCTTCAAACTGGAAACGCGCTTTTTCACGTGCTTCGCGCTCTAACTCCGCATCCAAATCCAAAGAAAAAGCCGCGCCGAACGGATCCTCTTCCGGTTCGTCGTCGACTTTGTCGAACACCGGTTGGCGCAACCGAGCCGTCTTTTTCGGTACCGCTGCGGCGGCAGGCGTACGGCGCGGCGGCGCATCCGTTTTCGGCTGTACGGCTGATTCGGAGACATCTTTGCTGCGCAGCGGTTTTGCCGGCGCCTCTTTAACCGGCTGATGGCCGGGCAAGCGGCCGTCGCGCACCGATTGCGTATTGCTTTCCAGCAAGGCGTCTTTATCGGAATGGCCGAATTGGGCGCGTACCTGCTGGCGGTATTTGTTTTCTTGGTACATATTGTAGGCGATGACACCGGCAATTACTGCGGCGGCCAGCACCAGAAAAATCAACAAGGAAGTGCTCATATTAGAAAAGATTCCGTAAAAGCTGTGGTTGGTTTTATTTTAAGCGGGCAATAAATCAAGCCGGCATTATACTCAATTTTATCCGACCTGTCTGAAAAGGCCACTTAATGCCTGCCGTTGTATTTTCCGCTTAGCGCTCGACGGTAAAACCGGCGTTTTGCAGGCGTACCCAATCGAAAAAATGGCCGGGGTCGCTCTTGCGGCCGGGCGCGATATCCTGATGGCCGGTTACCGCTTCAATCGGATAAGCCTGATGCAAAGCGTGCAGAAGCGTATGAAGGCTTTGATACTGTTCCTCGCTGAAAGGTTCGAAATCGCAGCCTTCCAATTCGATGCCGATCGAAAAAGCATTGCATTTTTCGCGGCCGCGAAACGAAGAGCCCCCGGCGTGGTAAGCCATTTCGTCGCAAGAGACAAATTGTACCGTCTCACCCGTTCGGGCAATAAAAAAATGGCTGGATACCCGCAAATGTTCGATGACGCTGAAAAAAGGATGTTCTTCCGCCCTGATTTGGTTGGTAAACAGCTTTTCCACCGCACCGCCGCCGTATTCGAAAGGCGGCAGCGAAATATTGTGCAACACCACCAGATTAACCGTTTCGCCCGGCGCCCGTGCCTCGCAATTGGGCGATACCGCCTGGCGTGCGCCCTGCCAGCGGCCTTGCCGCCAGTTGCTTACATCCGCGCTCATTTGGCTTCGAACACCATGGCCAGCGAATTGATGCAGTAGCGCTCGCCGGTAGGCTTGGGGCCGTCGGGAAACACATGCCCCAGATGCGCGTCGCAACGGCTGCAACGCACCTCTTCGCGTATCATGCCGTGGCTGGTATCGCGAACCCGGTAAGTGCTGTCGGGTTCGGCCTGTTCGTAAAACGCCGGCCAACCGCAATGGCTGTCGAATTTGTGTTGCGAGCGAAACAATAAACCTCCGCAGCATGCGCAGCGGTAGTCACCGGTTTGGTGGAAATCATTGTACTGCCCGCTGTAAGGGCGCTCGGTACCCGCTTCACGGGTGATGTAAAAGACCTCGGGCGATAATTCGGCACGCCATTGTTCCGCCGTTTTTTTCACTTTTTCCATGTCAATCCTTTTTCAGACAGGCATTTGCCAAGTTCGCCGCATTGTATCACGAACCATCCGTTTTTTCGGCTGTCCCAAACTCTCTGCCATGCCGTTATCGTTGTGCATCTAATGACACGCTGAACACCTTTTATATATACTGGCGGCACTTTTTGTTTCCAGCCATTTGAAATCCACACATGAAGTTGAAAAAACCGTTAATCCTAGCGGGCGGGCTCACGCTGCTCGCCCTCGGCGCTTGGTGCACCTTATTATTCGTACCGAAGAACAATGCCGAACCCTACCGCTTGCGCATCGAAAAAGGGCAAGGCATTGCTTCCGCCTCACGCGCGCTGGCCGATAAAGACATCATTCACAGCCGTTATGTGATGCTCGGTACCGCCTATGTTTTGGGTATACACGACAAACTGCGCAGCGGCAGCTACAAACTTCCGAAAACCGTTTCCACCTGGCAAATTCTGCAGCGCCTGAAAGATGGCCGCCCCGATACGATCACCATACGGATTATCGAAGGTATGCGTTTCTCACAAATGCGCAGCATCATCAACCAGTCGCCCGATCTCGTGCATGACACCTCAAAGCTAAGCGATGCCGAATTACTGGCCAAAGTGGCGCCCGACGGCGAAATCCGCCAACCGGAAGGACTGTTCGCGCCCGACAGCTATGAAGTCGATGCCGGCAGCAGCGATCTCAAACTGTACCAACTGGCCTACCAAACCATGCAGCGCAATCTGAAATCCGCTTGGGAAGAGCGCCAAAGCGGCCTGCCGTATAAAAATCCTTACGAATTGCTGATTATGGCCAGCATCGTCGAGAAAGAAACCGCACACAAAGACGATCGCGAGCATGTCGCCGCCGTATTTGTCAACCGCCTTAATATCGGCATGCGCCTGCAAACCGATCCCACCGTGATTTACGGCATGGGCGCTGCCTACAAAGGCAATATCCGCAAATCCGATTTGCAGCGCGACACGCCCTATAACACCTATACCCGCGCCGGCCTTCCGCCCACGCCGATTTCCCTGCCCGGTAAAGCCGCACTCGAAGCCGCCGCCCACCCGAGCAATGAAAAATACCTCTATTTCGTCTCCAAAATGGACGGTACCGGTAAGAGCAAGTTCAGCCACGATTTAAACGAACACAATGCTGCGGTGCGCGAATATATTTTGAAAAAGAAATAAATGACGAGTTCCGTGCAAATGCCTGTCTGAAAACTTTCAGACAGGCATTTTATGATTCGCCTTTGAAATAAATACACTCTATAAAAACGATTTAACCTGTTTTGCGATAGAATACGGGTTTTGTTTGCAAATGAATGATGCGACGGGCGCCATGCCTGTCTGAAAAGGAACAATGGCTTCATTAGAAACATGGATAGGTTTGCGCTATCTGCGTGCCAAAAAGCGCAACGGTTTTTTATCGTTCATCACCTTAATTTCGATTGCCGGCATCTCTTTGGGCGTGATGGCGCTGATTGCCGTATTAGCAGTGATGAGCGGTTTCCAAAAAGAAATCCGCACCCAATTGCTCAATGTCGCCCCGCATGCGGAGCTTGGCTATTATTCGCCCGACTACACCAAACCTTGGCAGGATTTGCGCAAAATCTACGCCGGCAACCCCGAAGTAGTGGCCGATGCACCTTATATTTCCGATTATGCGCTGCTGGCAAACGCCGGCGAAGTGCAAGGCGCACAAATCAACGGCATCGATCCGGTTCAAGAAAAAAAAGTGGTCGATTACTGGCAGAAAATGGCCGGCGGCAGCTTTGACGATCTGAAACCCGGCGAGTCCGGCATCATTTTGGGAGCGGAGCTGGCCAAACAACTGGATGCCAAAGTCGATGATACGATTACCGTAATCACCCCTTCGCGGGATACCAATCCGGAAAACGTCGAACCTCAGTTGCAGCAATTTCACGTAGCCGGCATTATCAAAACCGGTGTTTTCGAGGTAGACAAAGGCTTGGCGCTTATCCACCTTCAGGATGCCCAAGAATTATACCAAATGGGCAACCGGATCAGCGGCATCCGCCTGAAACTCGCCCATCCGCTGGAAGCCGCCGCTTTTACCGGCAGCCTGAATCTGCCCCGTGATCGCGACAACGCCGTGTGGGTGCGTGATTGGACCTTAAGCAGCAACTCCTTCTTCGCCACCGTCGAATTCCAGAAAAAAATGATGTTTGTCATCCTCACGCTGATTATCGCCGTGGCGGCTTTTAATCTGGTCTCCACCTTGGTGATGGCGGTTACCGACAAGCAGGCGGACATCGCTATCTTGCGTACCTTGGGCTTATCACCCGGCGGTGTGATGCGTGTGTTCATTGTGCAAGGCATGGTCGCCGGTTTCTTCGGCACCCTGTTCGGTGTGATTATCGGCGTTTTATTCGGCAACTATATCGGCACGGTGTTGGGCTTTTTCGAAAAAACATTCGACTTCAAGCTGATTAATTCGCAAATTTATTTCATCGACTATCTACCCAGTGACGTTAATCTGCCCGATGTGCTCACTGTAGCCGCCTTTTCGCTGTTTTTGTCGTTTGTTGCCACGCTTTACCCGAGCTGGCGCGCCGCCAAAACCCGCCCGGCCGAAGCCTTGCGTTACGAATAACAAACCACGCTTAGCCGTATGAAGATGCCTGTCTGAAAAACTTTCCGCGCGAAATCTTTTTCAGACAGGCATTGTGTTTAACCGGCAGCGCAAAAAATCGCGGCGGCATTCTGCAAAAACGGTTTTAATCGCGTAAAATCGTTACTGTTATGGTGGCTTAAACTCATGATACGACAAGGCGAGGCAACGCTGTACTATTGTGAATTTAAGCTACTATAGCGGATTAATTAATTTTCGATACAAGGCAGCAAGCCGCAGACAGTACAAGTAGTACGGCAAGGCGCAGCAACGACGTAGCGAAAGTTAAGTTAATCCGCTATATATTTCCCGCTTTTCTCAGGAGACTTCCCATGTTCCAACACGTCGAATTCTATCCCGGCGACCCGATACTGGGTCTCGTCGAAACCTTCAACAACGATAATCGCGCCGAAAAAGTGAATCTCGGCATCGGCATTTATTTTGATGACGAAGGCAAACTGCCGGTATTGGGCAGCGTGCGCGAGGCGGAAGTACGCCGTGCCGCCCAAGCGCTGCCGCGCCCCTATCTGCCGATGGAGGGCTTGGCGGCTTACCGCAGCGCGGTACAAAACCTGTTGTTCGGCCAAGACCATCCGGCGCTGGCCGAAAACCGCATCGCCACCATCCAAACACTGGGCGGCTCGGGCGCGCTGAAAGTGGGTGCCGATTTTCTGCGCCGCTGGTTTGCACAGGCCAAGGTTTATGTGAGCGACCCCACATGGGATAACCACCGCAGCATTTTCGAAGGCGCCGGTTTTGAAGTCGGCACTTATCCGTATTACGACCCCGAAACCGTGGGCGTGAAATTCGAAGAAATGCTCTCTTTTTTATTAGGCCTGCCTGAAAACAGCGTGGTGCTGCTGCATCCCTGCTGCCACAACCCCACCGGCGTGGATCTAACCCATGCCCAATGGGATGCCGTGTTGGAAGTGGTGCAAACCCGCAAGCTGATTCCCTTTATGGATATTGCCTACCAAGGTTTCGGCGAAGATTTGGATCACGACGCCTATGCCATTCGCAAAGCCGTGGCGATGGATTTGCCGCTGTTTGTCAGCAATTCATTTTCCAAAAACCTCTCGCTCTACGGCGAACGCGTCGGCGGCTTGAGCGTGGTCTGCTCGAATGCCGAAGAAGCGGCGCTGGTGTTCGGCCAACTCAAATTCACCGTACGCCGCATCTATTCCAGCCCGCCCGCGCACGGCGGCTTCATCACCGCCGAAGTGATGAACGATCCGCAATTGTTCGCCCGCTGGCAAAACGAAGTCGCCGAAATGCGCGACCGTATCCGCGCCATGCGCCAAAAATTGCACGCCGTTTTAAGCGCCAAATTGCCGCAGAAAAACTTCGATTATTTCATCAAACAACGCGGCATGTTCAGCTATACCGGCCTAACGCCCGAGCAAGTGCAGCGCCTGCAAGACGAATTCGCCGTTTATCTGGTTGCCTCCGGCCGCATGTGCGTGGCCGGCTTGAACGAAGCGAACATCGATTATGTGGCCAACGCTTTTGCCGAAGTATTGAAGTAAACCTTTAACACAAAACGATGCCTGTCTGAAAAAAGTTTTCAGACAGGCATTTTGATGTTTTAAAAAATCACGGCTGTTGCAACAAGCTTCTGGCAGCCGCCACCAATTTTTGGTTCAACGCCGCCAAGCGGGGCGAAGCCGCCGGCCAGCAATGCCAATACAGATTCTGCCGCATGCTTTTACCGGGGCACAAATCCACCATTTTCCCTTCCGCCAGCGAAGCGGCTCCCTGCCCGTCCGGAATCATGCCGTAGCCCAAGCCCAAGCGTGCGGCCTGATAAAACGGCGCGGAAGCCGGAATATAAACCGTAGGGCAACGCTCTGCATTGAGGCCGAAATAGAGACGCAGAAACTCTGTTTGCATATTGTCTTTACGGTCGAACACCAATAACGGCGCACGCTTCAAACTGCTTTTTTGAACACCGTCGGCGAAATAGCGTGCTACCAACGAAGGGGCGGCCATCAGGCGGTATTCGAGATAACCGAGCAGATGCACTTCGCAACCGGCCAGCGCCTGCGCACGGGTGCTCACCGCCGCCATCACCCGGCCTTCGTTCATCCATTTGTGGGTATGCTCTTCATTATCGGCCTGAATATCCGGCAACAGGTTTTCCGTTTCCGCCACTTTGGCCAACGCCGGCAGCAACCAGCTTTCCAACGAATCGTAGTTGGTGGCAATCGGCCAGATATAGGGGCGGCCGGCTTGTTCCAATTCGTTGCGCGTTTCACGCTCCAGCCATTCCAAACTGCGGATGTAGCGAAGCAACTTCTGCCCCTGCACCGTCGGCCGGCACGGGCGGGTACGGGTAACCAGCGGAAACCCGGTTTCCTCTTCCAAAGCGCGTATCCGCTGAGATACCGCCGAAGCGGTCAAACCCAGTTTTTCCGCCGCCTGCTCGAAACTGCCTTGCGAAGCCACCGCCGCCAAAGCATCCAATTGTTTGCTGTCCCACATGCCTGCCATGCCTGTCTGAAAAAAATTAAACTACCCTGAAATTTTTTTAAATTGCTCGCCCACCATCCGGGCTGCCGACATAATACGCAGCATTTTCCAACACTGCCAGCAAGAGTTGACTAATATGTATCCGTTTTTCTCCGGTTTCAGCCTGATGATGGCCTTGATTGTCGCCATCGGCGCACAAAATGCTTTCGTATTACGCCAAGGGCTGTTGCGCCAACATGTCGGTTTGGTGATTTTTCTCTGCTGGCTGTGCGACTGCCTGCTCAGCAGCGCAGGCGTGTTCGGTTTAAGCCGGCTGTTTGCCGACCATCCGAGCGCTTCCCGCTTTCTTGCCTTGGCCGGCGGCTTGTTCCTTTTGGCCTACGCTGCCAAAAGCGCCCGCCGCGCCTGGCTAGGCGGCGGCCATTTGGAAGCATCGCAACCCGATGCCCCCGGCATGAGCGCCGGCAAAGCGGCAGCCACCACTCTGGCGCTGACCTTGCTCAACCCGCACGTTTATATCGACACCGTGATGCTGATCGGTGGCGCCTCGGCCAATTTCGACCTTACCGGCAAATGGCAGTATCTAACCGGCGTAGTGCTGGCCTCCGGCCTGTGGTTTTCGCTGCTGGGCTACGGTGCCCGCCTGCTGCTGCCGCTGTTCAAACGCGAACAGGTATGGCAGTTGCTCGACAGCCTGATTGCACTGATGATGTTGTATCTGGCCGTTATGCTACTGTGCCAGGCTTGGTACGGCCAATAATAGAAAAACATGAATGGAAAAGGCGGTTACACCAAACCGTCTTTTCCTTTACAATCGTTCCCCTAACATACCTGATTATGCAGACCGCCTAAATTCCGGTTAAATCACGCTAAAGTGCTTGTTCGGCAAGATAGGCAGCCTTACCTTTATAACCAATCCGATTCGATCCGCCATCATGAAAAACATTGTTATCTTGATTTCCGGCCGCGGCAGCAATATGCAAGCCATCGTCAACGCCCAGATTCCGAACGCCCGCATCGCAGCCGTGCTCAGCAATAAAACCGATGCCGCAGGCCTTGCTTGGGCGGCCGAGCGCGGCATTGCCACAGAAGCGCTCAACCACAAAGATTTTGCCGACCGCCAATCTTTCGATAACGAAATGATTAAGCTGATCGATCGTTACCAGCCCGATTTGGTAGTATTGGCAGGCTTTATGCGCATTCTCACGCCCGAATTTTGCAAGCATTACGAAAGCCGTTTAATCAATATCCACCCCTCTCTGCTGCCGGCCTTTCCCGGCTTGCACACCCACGAGCGCGCGCTGGAAGCCGGCTGCCGCATCGCCGGTTGCACCATTCATTTTGTAACCGCCGAATTGGATTGCGGGCCGATTATTGCGCAAGGCGCCGTACCTGTACTCGAAGGCGACAGCGCCGATGATATCGCCGCGCGCGTATTAGAAGTCGAACACCAATTGTTTCCCCAAGCGGTTGCCGATTTTGTTAACGGCAAACTGCATATACAAGGCCACCGAGTGAACGGCAGCGGCAACACAGCTACCGCCAGCGCCCGACTCCTTGCCTGATTTTCTCCGCCAACAACCGGATAAGCCCTTTCAGAAAGGATAATGATGAAATCGATTCGCCCCCTGATGTTCGGCGCACTGGCCGCCGCCTCTTCCGGCCTTTATGCCGCCGAATTGCCGCAATCTGCCGAGTTGCAATATTCCGGCTCTTACGGCATTCCCGCCACCATGACCTTCACCCGCAGCGGCAACAACTACAAAATCGTTTCCAATATCAAAGTGCCGATCTACAACATCCGCTTCGAAAGCGGCGGTATCATCAACGGCAACACCCTCACCCCCAGCTACTATCGCGACGTGCGCGGCGGCAAAACCTATGTTGAAGCCAAATTCAGCGGCAACCGCGTTACCTACGGCAAGCCCGGCGAGCAAAAAACCGAAAGCGTAAGCGGTCCCATCCAAGACTTATTCACCCTGGCTTGGCAACTTGCAGCCAGCGACGGCAAACTTCCCGGCGGCCTGAAAATCACCAACGGCAAAAAATTGTACAATGCCGGCAGCTTAAGCAGCGCCGGTAGCGCCAAATACCGCATAGGCGGCGGCTCCACCACCATTAACAAATATCGCGTACAGCGCGGCGACAGCACTGTTAATTATTCATTTGCTCCAGCATTAGGCAACGTACCGGCGCAAATCAGTTATACCGACGACGGTAAAACTTATGACCTACAGCTGAAATCCATCAAAATCAACGGTAAAACGGTTAAACCTTAAATAGCTTTCCGTCACCCTACCTCGCAAAAGTAAATGCCTGTCTGAAAATACTTTCAGACAGGCATTTAAATATGCAATTCAAACCATTTCACACACCAACTGCACCCGCAGCAAAGATTTTATTGATTCCGAACGTATCGCCTGCCATACAAAATCCATTAAAATATAGCGGCACAACTTAATGACAGGCTCCGACCACCATGCATACCCCGCCCCTGCATACCCAAATCGCCGTTATCGGCGCCGGCCCCGTCGGCGTACTTGCCGCCTTGGCGCTGCAACGTCAAGGCAAACAGGTTTTGTTGATCGAGGCCCGACCGCAGCACACCGTTATCCGCGACAAGCGCACGCTGGCTTTATCCTTTAACAGCGTGGCCGCCTTTGCCGCAGCGGGCATCGAATTACCGCAAGATGAGAGCACGCCGATTATCGATGTGCATATTTCCCAACAAGGCTTGTTCGGCCGCACCCTTTTGCGCGCCGCCGATATGGGCGTGGCCGCACTCGGTCGCACGGTGGATTATGCGGTATTGATGCGCCAATGCGAAGCCGCGCTTATTGAACAGGAAACGCCCGTATTATGGGATACGCAAGTACGCCGGGTGCGCACCCTAAAACATTTCGCCGAACTCTCGCTGGAGCATAACGGCGAAAGCCACCAACTCACCGCAGACTGGGTAATCCTCGCCGAAGGCGGCCACCTGACCGACGGCCTGCCCGGCCTGCAACGGCACAGCTACGATTACCGTCAAAGTGCCTTGGTTACCACGCTCACCTTCGAACAAGCCGGCAACGGCACCGCTTACGAACGTTTTGCCGACGAAGGCCCGTTTGCCCTGTTGCCCTATCACGATGCCTGGCGCTTGGTCTGGACCCGCAGCCCCGAGGATGCAATCGCCCTCAAAGATATGCCCTTCGAAGCATTTGCCAGCCGTTTCGAAGCGGCTTTCGGAAGCCGTTTGGGGGCACTGCAATCGCGTGGCGAAGCAGCAGTTTTCCCCTTGCAACTCAAACAATTGAACAAAGTATACAGCGGCCGCGTTATCTGCATCGGCAATGCCGCTCAAACCATGCACCCTGTCGCCGCGCAAGGCTTGAATCTGGGCGTACGCGATGCCTTGGCCGTCTCCCGCCTGCTCGGCGAAGCACGCAACTTAAACCAACCCGACTTGGCCGTACACTACGCCGCCAGTCGCCGTTTGGATGCCCATGCTATCGTCGGCTTCACCCACAGCTTGGTCACCCTGTTCGACCATCCCGACCTCGTTCTCAAACTCGGCCGCAGCGGCGTGATGAGCCTGCTCGACAGCCTGCCTTCCGCACGTAAAAAATTTACCGAACAGCTGATTTTCGGTTTGTAAACCCGCGGTTTAAACGCACAAATCCCAAGTCGGCATCTGCTGAAAAAATTTATCATTACAATGATTTCAGACAGGCTGCATGCCTTAAAAATAAAACATAAATAATATAGCGGGTTTAATTATAGTAGATTTAAAATAAAACTCCGAGATTGGAGCGCGGACGTCCTCGTCCGCAAAATATCCAGAATCATACATAAAAAGCGGACGAAAACGTCCACGCTATATCGGACATTTTATTTGAATCGACTATACTTCGATACAAGACAGCAAGCCGCAGGCGGTACATAAATAAGTACGGAACCGATTCTGTGGCTGTTTTAGCGGCTGACAAAATCTTTCTCTTCAAACTAAAACGTCAGCAGAGCCGTAGAGAAAGTTAAGTGAATCCATATAACGGCGATGGGTATTTCAGAGGCCTTTTCTGCACTTAACAGTATAAAAAATGTTCGTACTTGTTAAATAATAATGTAACAATTATATTAAACGTATAAATCCGGTGCAATCGCAAGAAAAAATCTTCCATGCCGCACCGCCCGAACCTTCAAACATAAGCCATCTATTGCACGAAAGGTTTCAGAAAGGCCTGTCTGAAAAAATAATATGAGCAACACCGTATTCAAACCCACCCACATCAACAGCAAACTACAAAGCGGCTGGCTCTACCTGCACGAACAAATGCCGCCCGCCAAATGGTACGCCCTGCCCAGCTTCGGCTCCGCCACCTCCTGGCTCGGCATGCACCACAGCCTGCGCCGCGGGCAAGGCGAACTCGACCACCTCAACCGCGAATACCAAAACCACCGCCTCGAATGGTCGGACTACCGCACGCGCCTGCTTACCGCCGCCGAACTGCACTACGGCCACCTGCACGGCCACCACCGCGTCGAAGATGCGCACTACTTCCCCAAATTCCGCCGGCTCGAACCCAAGCTGGCGCAAGGCTTCGACGTGCTCGACAGCGACCACACGCACATCAACCGCCTGCTGCACGAAACCGAAGCCCTGCTCTTGCAGCTGAAAAACCGCCCCGAAGCCGATCCCGAGCTGGCGGAAAAACTGGCCGCATCGGTAGCAGAAGGCGGCCAATGGCTCTACCGCCATTTGGCCGACGAAGAAGATTTGGTGATCCCCGTTTTGGCGCTGCACAGCCTTTAACTAACTGTTTTTCGGGCTTTTTGTTTAATTTTCATTAAAAAAATCCCACCACCCGAATTCAGACAGGCACCCCTGCGGACAGCAGCCGCACCCAGTCTTCGAGCAGCATGTTGTCGAACAGGGCAACAGCACGATGCCGGCATCGTCGGAAACCATTTGGCCTGACCAGCGGCGGCGGTAGATGTGTTACGCGACTGCCAAACCGGTCCCGCCGGCATGTTGGCCGGCGAAATCGCTCCCGCAGCACGATGGATACGCAACCGCTTGAGTGCGTATTTGCAAGAAGCCGATTGGGACGAATCGGGATTATTCGTTTGAAATACCCATGATTGCTCCGGTAACCATGCACGGCCCGCTTGGATATACCTGAAGAAAATGCCTGTCTGAAAAAATTTTCAGACAGGCATTCTTTTATTTCTGCTCAGCAACAACACTCCCCGCCGCCATCAACCCGCCCATGATAAAACGCCAGATCTGTTCGGCGAGTTGTTCGCTGTTGCTGTGCTGCAATTCCTGCAACGGATGGCCGGGCGAGCCGCTGACGACCACCAAGGCTATAAACGGGGCGATGGTGCCGAGCAGCAGCGGTTTCAAATCCGGGCTGTCGGCGGGCAGGCCGGTGAGTTCGGACATCAGCCCGAAGGCCAAATCGACTTTGGGTTGCAGGTTTTCCTCCACTATCTGCGGCCACAGCGGGGACGGGTTGATGACTTCGCGCAGCCAAACGCGCATCGGCCAATGCTGGCGGTCGGTAACGTAGCCGGTAATCTGCCGGATGAGGATACGCAGTTTTTCGGCGGGCGGTAAGTCGCGGTCGAGCAGTTCGCGCAGCATGTCGATGCTGAACATGCGCTGGTGGAATTCTTTAAGCACGGCCAGATAGAGGCCGTCGCGGCTGCCGAAGTGGTAGTTGATGGCGGCCATATTCACTTGCGCGCGCTCGCAGATGGCTTTGCCGGTGGTGCGGTCGTAGCCTTGCTCGCCGAACAGGATGCCGGCGGCTTCGATGATGGCGGCGCGGGTTTGGTCGCCGTCGCTGCGTGCTTGGCGGGTGGTTGCGGTGATGTTCATGGTTGGGTTGTGCGGGGCGGTTAATCGGCGGTGTGACCGCGCTATTTTAACAAGCTTTCCCTGATTTCAGTCAAAAATTTAAATTCAAATTTAAATTTTCATTGTTTTAAATTTAAATTCAAATTACAATTTTAAAAATCGTGAAATACCGTTTCCAACCAAGGCGGAAATCTGCAAAGGGTTTCCGCCCATCCAATCGATAAAGGTTTTGCAATGAATATCAAAAAAACGGCTTTGGGCTTGGGCGTGCTGGCTTTGGTGGCGGCGGGCGTGTGGTTTGGCCGGCCGTATTGGCAGGCAGGCGATGCGGAAAATCATTTAACTTTGTACGGCAATGTCGATATCCGCCAGATTTCGCTCGCTTTCGAGGGCAGCGACCGCGTGGCGGAAATGCGCGTGTATGAAGGCGATCATGTGAAGGCCGGCCAAGTGTTGGCGGTGCTGGATTCGCAAAATAACAAACTGAAGCTGGCGCAGGCACAGGCGCAGGCCGAAGCCTTGAAGCAGAGTTTGGCGGCCTTGCGCAACGGCAACCGGCCGGAAGAAATCCGCCAGTCAGATGCCAACATGAAAGCGGCGCAGGCGCAGGCCGAGCAGGCGCAGTTGCAGTTGCGCCGTTTGCAGAACACGGCTGCCGACAGCGAGGGTGCGGTCAGCAAGCAGGATTTGGATGCCGCCCGGGCGCAATATAAAGAGGCGCAGGCGAGGCTGGAGGCCAGCCGCGAGAGTTTGCGGCTGATGCGCGTCGGCACGCGTAAAGAAGATGTCGCCCGCGCCGAGGCGCAGCTGAAGGCGGCACAGGCCGAAGCGGCGCTGTTGCAATACAACATCGACCAGTCGGAATTGAAAGCGCCGCAAAACGCAGTGGTGCGCGCGCGCCTGCTGGAGCCGGGCGATATGGCTTCGCCGCAGCGCCCCGCCTATACGCTGGCGCTGACCGAGCCGAAATGGGTGCGCGCTTATGTCAACGAGCCGCAGCTGGGCAAAATCCGCCCGGGCATGAAGGCGCAAGTGCGCACCGACAGCGCGCCGGACAAACCCATTGCCGGCCGCATCGGCTACATTTCGTCGGTGGCCGAATTTACGCCGAAAACCGTACAGACCACCGATTTGCGCACCGATCTGGTGTATGAAATCCGCGTACTGGTGGACGACCCGCAAGACAGTCTGCGCCCCGGCATGCCTGCCACGGTGGACATCGATTTGCAGCAGAGCGCCGGCAACAGGCCGTCTGAAAGCCGCGCCGCTTCGGGAGCGCATTGATGGACGCAGGCGCATGGGCGGTGCAGGCGCAAGGCATCAGCCGCAGCTTCTACACCAAAGAAACCAAGCAGACCACGCAGGCTTTGCGCGACATCAGCCTGACCGTGCCGCACGGCGCCGTAACCGCGCTGGTGGGGCCGGACGGCGCGGGCAAAACCACGTTTCTGCGTCTGATTGCCGGCCTGCTGCTGCCCGACAGCGGCAGCCTCACCGTGTTGGGAGTGGACGCCGCCGCTTCGCCGCAGGAAATCCAGAACCGCATCAGCTATATGCCGCAGAAGTTCGGCCTGTATGAAGATTTGAGCGTGCAGGAAAACCTCGACCTGTATGCCGACCTGCACGGCGTGCCGCAGGACGTGCGCCGCGAACGCTTTGCGCGCCTGCTGGAAATGACCGATCTGGCGCGTTTTACCGAACGGCCGGCCGGCAAACTTTCAGGCGGCATGAAGCAGAAACTCGGTTTGGCCTGCACGCTGGTGCGTTCGCCCGACCTGCTGCTGCTCGACGAGCCGACGGTGGGCGTCGACCCCCTATCGCGGCGCGAATTATGGGAAATCATCGCCCAACTGGTGGGTGAAGAATCGCTGTCGGTGGTGCTGGCCACCGCCTATATGGACGAAGCCGAACGCTGCGCCCAAGTGTATGTGATGCACGAAGGGCAGCTCTTGGCCGAAGGCACGCCGCAAAGCCTGCGCCGGCAGGCCGAAGGGCATTGTTTCAGCTACACGCCGCCGCCCGACGTGCCGCCGCGCACCGTTCAGGCAGCCTTGCTCGACAACACCGCCGAAGTCATCGACGCCGTGCCTCACGCCGGGCAGGTGCACTTTATCGTGCGCGGCACGCAGGTGCCGGCAAGCCTGGGGTTGGCGCCCGAACGCGTGACGCCGGTGGCGGCGGGCTTGGAAGACAGCTTTATGATGCTGTTGCGCGCACGGCAGGAAAACGATGCCGGCGCCGATGTGTCCGCCATCGAAAACAGCGGCGCACCGCTTGCCCGCGACGACGCCCCCGCGATTGCCATCCACGATTTGGTGCGCCGTTTCGGCGATTTCGTGGCGGTGGACCACACCACCTTCGACGTGGCGCACGGCGAAATTTTCGGCCTGCTCGGCCCCAACGGCGCGGGCAAAACCACCACTTTCCGCATGTTGTGCGGCCTGCTGCCCGCCAGCAGCGGCGAAGCCAGAGTGGCCGGGCTGGACATGCGCACCGCCGCCGCAGACGCACGCCGCCGCATCGGCTATGTGTCGCAGAAATTCGCGCTCTACGGCAATTTGAGCGTGCTGGAAAACCTGCATTTTTTCGGCCAGGCCTACGGCTTGCGCGGTAAACGCCTGCGCGAACGCAGCGAAACCGTGTTGCGCCAGCTCGACCTGCGCGGCTGGGAGCAAAAGCGGGCGGGCGAGCTGGCCGGCGGCCTGAAGCAGCGGCTGGCGATGGCGGTGGGCCTGCTGCACGAGCCGGAAATCCTGTTTCTCGACGAGCCGACCAGCGGCGCCGACCCGCTGGCGCGCCGCGCATTTTGGCGACGCATCACCGCGCTGGCGCAAAGCGGCACCACCATTGTGATCACCACCCACTTTATGGAAGAGGCCGAATACTGCGACCGCATGGTGATTCAGGACGCCGGTAAAATCCTCGCGCTGGGCACACCCGCCGAAGTGCGCCGTCAGGCCGGCGAAACCGATGCGCAGCGACTGGATATGGAGCAGGCATTTATCGGTATCGTTGAAAAAGCCCGTGCGGAGCGGAAACAGTAATGTTTCAGGCAGCCTGAAATGCCTGTCTGAAAAACAAACACAACATGATTCAGACGGCCTGAAAGGTGGGCGTTTTGATGCCGATAAGCTGTGTTTAACGTGTACGGAATTATGTTTTACCGCAAAAAACATAACTGAATTTCAGGCAGGCCCTCTCCCCGGCCCTCCCCCACGGGGGAGGGGGTGAGATTACAGGTGTGATTTAGAGATAACAGGCAGACCCAAACGGTTGTTTCAGCCTGTTAACGCAAACCCGACAGTGCGCCGTCCCCTCCCCTGCGGGGGAGGGTTAGGGAGAGGGCGGCAAGCCGCAAGGCTTGCATGGTTTGCTGAAACCGCAACAAGCTTTTCAGGCAGCCTGAAATGCCTGTCTGAAAAACCAAAGGCCGTCTGAAAAGATATCGAATGCCTGTCTGAAAAAACAAAACCACGGAAAGTTTCCCATGACACCGTTTATCTTCCACGGCATGGTGCGCCGTTTATCCGCGCTGATTAAAAAAGAATTCCGCCAGCTGGTGCGCGACAAAAGTAACCTGATGGTGGGCTTGGGTCTGCCGGCGGTGCTGATTCTGATTTTCGGCTACGGCATCACGCTGGACGTGAAAAACGTGCCGCTGGCGGTGGTGTCGCAAAGCCCGTCGGCCGTCAGCCAGCAGATGATCGAGGCGGTCGACGGCTCGCCGTATATCACCGTGAAGCAAGTCGCCTCGCAGCAGGCTGCGAAGGAACTGATCAGCAGCCATCAGGCGGGCGGTATGCTGTATATCCCGCCCGATTTCGCACCGCAGCTTTCGGCCGGCACGGCGAAGGTGCAGCTTTTGGTCAACGGCGGCGACCAGTCGCGCGCGCAGGCCTTGCTTGCTTATGTTAACGGTGCGGTCAACCTCTGGCTGCAAAAACAGGGGCTTGCCGGCGGCTCGGGCGGGGTAACGGTGGTCGACCGCATCTGGTTCAACGCCGCCAATTCGAGCACCTGGTATCTGGTACCCGGCCTGATTGTGCTGATTATGACTTTGGTGGGCGCGTTCCTCACCGCGCTGGTGATGGCACGCGAATGGGAGCGCGGCACGCTGGAATCGCTGTTCGTGACCCCCGTGCATCCGGTGGAAATCCTGCTGGCGAAAATCGTGCCTTATTTCTGCGTGGGCATGGTGGGGCTGGTGATGTGCCTCGCCGCGGCGCGCTTTCTGTTTCATGTGCCGGTACAGGGTTCGCTGTGGCTGGTGATGGGCAGCGGCATGCTGTATATGCTGGTGTCGCTGGCCTTGGGGCTGTTGATTTCGGCGGCCACCAAAAACCAGTTTGTCGCCAGCCAGGTGGCGCTGTTGGCCAGTTTTCTGCCGGCTATGATGCTGTCGGGCTTTATGTTCGACCTGCGCAACGTGCCCCGAGCCATCAACGTGGTTGGCCATATGCTGCCCGCCACTTATTTTATGGAACTGGTGAAAACGCTGTTTCTGGCGGGTGACCACTGGCCGACGATTATCAAAAACGGCACGGTATTGGCCGTTTATGCGGTGCTGCTGTTGGGTCTGGCGGTGCGCGTTACCCGCAAACGCCTGGATTAAGGAGCGATGATGCTGAAACGCCTGCGTGATTATTGGCGCCAGATTCTCAATCTGTGCCACAAAGAATTTCTGGTGATTTTCAAAGACCCGGCCAACCGCGCGATTCTGATTGCGCCGGCGCTGATGCAGGGGCTGCTGTTCGGCTACGGGGCGACCTACGATTTGAAAGACGTGCCTTATGCGGTGCTGGACCAAAGCCGCGCCGCGATGTCCACCCAACTGCTGGCCAAACTGGACGGCACCGGCTCGTTCCACCGCATCGCCAACCTGCAAAACCCGCAGCAGGGCGCGGAGCTGATTAACGACGGCAAGGCGCTGCTGGTGCTGCACATTCCCGCCGACTTCGAAAGCAGGCTCGCGGCGGGGCAAAGCGCGCCGGTGCAGGCGATTGTGGACGGGCGCAATTCCACCACCGCCGGCAATGCGCTGTCGCAGTTCGGCTCGGTGGTGGGCGAATTCAATGCCACGCTGCCCCATACCCAAGCGGCGCCGCTTACCGTGCAGAGCCGCGTGTGGTTCAACCCCAATCAGGAATCACGCTGGACGATTATGCCCGCGCTGATTGCCTCGCTGAGCATGATGCAGGTGATTATGCTGGCGGCGCTTTCGGTGGCGCGCGAACGTGAGCAGGGCACGTTCGACCAATTGTTGGTTACCCCCGCCACACCGGCGCAGATTATGCTCGGCAAGGCCGTGCCTTCGGTGGCGGTAGGACTGATGCAGTCCACCTTGGTTTTTCTGCTGATACGCTTCTGGTTCGGCGTGCCGTTCGCCGGCAACCTGCTCACGCTGTACGGCTGTCTGGCCGCCTTCAATATCGCCGTGGTGGGCGTGGGGCTGTCGATTTCCGCGCTGTCGCTCAATATGCAGCAGGCCATGCTCTACACCTTCGTGCTGATTATGCCGATGACGCTGCTTTCCGGTCTCGCCACGCCGGTGGAAAACATGCCCGATATTTTACAGACGGCCACCTATGCCAACCCGCTGCGCTTCGCCATCGACATGGTGCGCCGCATTTATCTGGAAGGTGCGTCGCTCGCCGACATCAGCCACAACTTCCTGCCGCTCTTCTGCATCGCCGTGCTGTCCATGCCGCTGGCCGCCTGGCTGTTCCGTAACCGTTTGAACTGAATATGCGAAAAACCATGAAACCGACTACCCGAATTGCCCGTTTGAATATCATCTGCACCGCCCTATTGCTTGGCGCGTGCGCCGTCGGCCCCGACTTCAAAGCCCCGAACGCCGCCACCGCCGTGCCGACCCAAGGCAGCAGCGCGCCCGCCTTAACCCGCACCCTAAACATCAGCAATCAAAGCCTGCCTGAAAAATGGTGGACGGTGTTCGGCGACGGCACCCTCAACGGCTTGCAGGAACAACTGCTCGCTGGCAGCCCCGACCTGCAAACCGCCGCCCTGCGCTTTGCCCAAAGCCGCGCCCGCCAAGGCATCACCGCCGCCCAAAGCGGGCCGCAGGTGGAAGCCAGCGCACAGGCCGGCCGCCGCCGCGTGAGCGAATACGGCAGCGAAACCCGTATGATTAACGCCCTAGGCAACGAATCGTTGACCAAATTGGTGAGCCAACCCTATTCGCTGTATCAGGCAGGTTTCGACGCCTCGTGGGAATTGGATTTGTGGGGGCGGGTACGCCGTCTGAACGAAGCCGCCGCCGCCGACAGCGCCGCGGCCGCCGCCACCGTACGCGACGTGCACTTGACCCTGTCGGCCGAGTTAGCCAAAGCCTATTTCCAACTGCGCCAAGTGCAGCAGCAGCAAAAACAAACCGCCGACCAAATCCGCCTAGCCGAAAGCCAAACCGGCCTGCTGCAAAGCCAATACCGCAACGGCCTGATTGATCAAGATAAAGTATTGTCCGCCCAAAACCGGCTGGCCGATTTGCGCGCCGCCCTGCCGCAATTGCAGGCGCAGGAAGGCAGCCTCATCAATCAAATCGGCATCTTGGTGAACACCGAACCCGGCAGCCTGAACCAACGGCTGGCCGCGCCCGCCGCCGATAACGCCGCACTGCCCGGCCTCACCCTCGGCATATCTTCCGAAATCCTGCGCCGCCGCGCCGACATCCGCGCCGCCGAAGCCAAGCTGCACGCCGCCACCGCCAACATCGGCGTGGCCGTGGCCGACCTCTACCCGCGCATCACCCTCAGCGCCGGCGCCGGCCTGCAAAGCGTGAGCGGCGGCAACTTCACCGACTGGGGAGCGCGCAACTGGCAGATCGGCCCCGTGCTCAGCCTGCCCGTGTTCAACCGCGCCAGCCTGCGCACCACCGTCGAATTGCGCAAACTCGAACAGCAGGAAGCCGCCATTGCCTACCAAAAAACCGTTTTGTCGGCCTGGCGGGAAGTGGACGACGCTTTGGCCGGCTACGCTTCCGAACAGCAGCAAAACCGCCAACTCAAAGCGCGCTACGCCCAGCAGCAACAAGCACTGCGCCACGCCCAGGCCCGGGCGCGCAACGGCTTAACCAACCAGCTGCCGGTGTTGCAGGCCGAACAAACCCTGCTGCAAACCGAAAGCGAGCTTACCGCCAGCACCACCCGCCTGCGCACCGGCCTGGTGTCGCTGTATAAAGCCGCCGGCGGCGGTGTTGCCGAAGCCGAATAAAACGCCATAGCACACTTGCCGTGAACAACCGATGCCTGTCTGAGAAGATATTATCCGGCTTAGAAAAACATAAAAAATATGTACAAACAAATGATTAGCAGAAAGCCGATTATTTCTGTCATAGGGCGCCACCTAATTTTCAGACAGGCATTTGCCTTCACCGAAATAGCCTGCCACCCATTTGCATCGTAAAACAATGATATATAAAGGGAGGCACCGGCGCCCATGCCTGTCTGAAAAAACTTGCTATAATCCGGCCTATACTTAATTTCCCGTTAGGAACCACAAATGACTACACACAAACTTACGGCCAACACCAAAGACGTAGGCGGCATTCCCGTAGCCCGCCTGTTGCCGCAAGGTGCCCGCCGCACCATCGGTGCCTGGTGTTTTCTCGACCATGCTGGCCCCGCCGAGTTTTCCGCCGACTCCCGCGGCCTGCAAGTCGGTTCGCACCCGCATACCAACCTGCAAACCTTTACTTGGATGCTGGAAGGCGAAGTATGGCATCAAGACAGCTTGGGCTTCCGCCAGCTTATCCGCCCCAAACAAGTCAATCTGATGACCGCCGGCACCGGCGATACCCGCGGCATCGCCCACACCGAACAAACGCCGGAAGGCATGAAAAGTCTGCACGCCGTACAATTGTGGATTGCACTGCCCACCCATAAAGAAATCGAGCCGAATTTCGAGCATTATCCCGAATTGCCCCAATGGAGCGAAAACGGCGCAGACTACGTGCTGACCACCGGCAGCTTCGCCGGCCGCACCGCCCCCACCACCCAATACAGCCCCTTGGTAGGCGTAGACATTCAATTCCAAAGCGCGAAAACCTTAGATATTCCGGCCAACCAAGGCTGGGAATACGGCGTTTTGGTGATTGCCGGCAGCGTTACCAGCGCCGACGGCATCCGAGCCGAAGCCGACGAATTGCTGTTTATCGAACAGCACGAAGGCAACTTCACCCTTAGCGCCGAAGCCGGCACCCATATTATGCTGCTGGGCGGCGAACCGCTGCCGCACCCAACTTTGATTTGGTGGAATTTCGTGGCCGACAGCCGCGACGCGCTCTGCCGCGCAGTAAGCGATTGGAATAATTTCAGCCCGCGTTTCGGCAAGGAAATCGATTTGAACGGCACCGGCCTCAAACGTTTAACCGCACCGGATGTGCCGGATGGCTTGAAATAAACGACAAAAAGCCGTTTGAAGTATGAACTTCAAACGGCTTTTTCTTTTTTATAGTCGATTCAAATAAAATATCCGGTAGAGCGCGGACGTTTTCGTCCGCTTTTTATGTATGATTCTGGATATTTTGCGGACAAGGAGTCCGCGCTCCAATCTCGGAGTTTTATTTTAAATCTACTATATAGTGGCTTAGGGTCTGTTGACACAACGCAACGGCGGTGTTTTTGGTCAAAAATCCCCATCTGCCGCGTTAGGTAGCGTAGCGGACTTGCGAAGCGAAAATGCTCGCAAGGTGTTCAAACCTTGCTGCGCTTTTGCCTTGCATACGCGGTTTTGTCTCAAAAAACCGCTTCGCTAGCTAATTGTCAACAGCCCCTGGGGCGTGTAGCCAGAAAGCTTTGCCCCGCCTTAGCCCAAAGGACCGATTTCGTAAGCCGTTGAAGCGGCAACAGAATCGGCTCCGTACTGTAGCGGATTCAATTCCATTTTGGATTGGAGAGACGTTTTTTACAAAGATAAATGCCTGTCTGAAAAGTATTTATGCTTTTCAGACAGGCATTTATCTTTGTCGCTCTTATTTTACAAACGTGCCAGTTCGCGCTGCAAGGCTTGAATATTTTGCTGACGGTCATGCACGCTGCCTTGTAAACCAGTTACGCGGTTCGCATCAACCGAACTGCCGTTTTTTACCGCACGGGCACGAATCAATTCGGCTTGTGCAGCTGCCAGCGCCAAACGCTCGTTTTTCAACTCCTGCTCCAGAATCATGCGTCGGCCGTTGCTGCCGCTGGGTTTGGCATTGGAAGGAACAGCAGCAGGTGCGGCTGTTGGTACTGCGGGAGTGGTATAGCTTGCCGGACGCACATTCTGTTTAGCCGGTGCAGCGGCATTTGCCACTGCACGGCGTACACTGTTGCCCTGGCTTTTAGAAGGACTGTTACTGCTGTCCGTTAACTGGACGCTACTGCGCACCCGCTCCACCGGCGCCGAGCTGTAACGGCCTATCGGCGGCAGATCGGCAGCGCCTCCGCTACGGCAACTGGCGCTGGGTTTGTCCGTATAAATCCCGTTGCATTCATAAATCTGACCGGCTGCGACCTGAGCAGACCATCCGAGCAGTAATGACGCAAAAATCAGTGAAAGTTGACTGAATTTCTTCATTTTTCCCTACTTATTATTGATTTGATTGAATTTGAGTACTGTTTTTAGCAGCTTGTGATTCGGCTGAATTTCGGCTTTTAGGATAAATTCTCCCCGATTTCCCGTAAAACGGTTTCCATTTCATCCTGCCACATCAACCAATTTTCTTCCAATTCGGATAATTTTACTTTGACCGCCGCCAACTCGCTAAGTGTTTGCTGTAATTTTACTTTATTTTCCTCGGAATAAGCTTCTTCCTGTGCCAAAAATGCTTCAAATTCGGATTGCCGAATGCCTAACTCGGCCATTTCTTTTTCAACTTTATCGATTTTCTGCTGTATCGGCTTCATGCGGCGGGCTTTTTCCTGCCGCATCTGCGCTTCCTGCCGTTTGGTGTCTTTGCGGCTTTGCGCCTGCGCGGAAGCGGCGGGCGCGGCGGCGGTGTTTTCCTGCGCCAGCCGCCACAGGCGGTAATCGTTCAAATCGCCGTCAAAAGGTTTCAGACGGCCTTTATCGATGAGCAGGAAGCTGTCGGTGGTGGCTTCCAGCAGGCTGCGGTCGTGCGACACCACAATCAGCGCGCCCTGAAAGCTCTGCAAGGCCAGCGTGAGGGCGTGGCGCATATCCAGATCGAGGTGGTTGGTCGGCTCGTCGAGCAGCAGCAGGTTGGGCTTCTGCCACACAATCATCGCCAGCGCCAGCCGCGCTTTTTCGCCGCCGGAAAAAGGCGCGATTTTTTGCAGGGCGGTATCGCCGGTAAAGTTGAAACCGCCGAGAAAGTTGCGGATTTCCTGCTCGCGCACCTCGGGCGAAAGCTGCTGGATGTGCCACAGCGGGCTTTGGTCTTCACGCAGGGTGTCGAGCTGGTGTTGGGCGAAATAGCCGATATTGAGTTTGTCGGACTTCACCATCTGCCCGCCCTGCAAAGCCAGTTCGCCCGCCAAGGCTTTGATGAAGGTGGATTTGCCGCTGCCGTTCACGCCCAACAAGCCGTAGCGCGCACCGCTTTCGAGCGAGAGGCTGATGCCGTGCAAAACGGTGGTGCCGCCGTAGCCCAAATCGGCTTGATCCAGCTTTAACAAGGGGTTGGGCAGGTGGGCGGGGCTTTCGAATTCGAAGCTGAATTCGCTGTCGAGATGTGCGGGGGCGATGCGCTCCAGCTTGGCCAAGGCTTTCATGCGGCTTTGCGCCTGCACGGCTTTGGTGGCTTTAGCTTTGAAGCGGTCGATAAACGATTGCAAGTGTTTGATGTGCGCCTGCTGTTTGGTATAGGCGGCCTGTTGTTGCGCCAAGCGTTGGGCGCGTTCGTTTTGGTAGAAATCGTAGTTGCCGCCGTAGAGCGTGAGTTTTTGGCCGGACAATTCAACCGTGTGGCTGGCGGCGGCATTGAGAAAATCGCGGTCGTGGGAAATGATAATCTGCGTGCACGGCAGGCTTGCCAAGTGGTTTTCGAGCCACAGCACGGTTTCCAAATCGAGGTGGTTGGTCGGCTCGTCGAGCAGCAGCAAATCGGCGCGGCACATCAGCGCCTGCGCGAGGTTCAGGCGCATCCGCCAGCCGCCGGAAAAGGCTTTGACGCTTTTGCCGTGTTCTTCCTGCGAAAAGCCCAAGCCGCTTAACAGTTTGGCGGCGCGTGCGGGCGCGGTATAGGCGTCGATTTCTTCCAGTTTGGCGTGGTATTCGGCGATGTTCATACCGTCGTTTTGCGCTTCGGCTTGCGCCAAGGCCGTCTGAAAAGCCTGCAATTCGGCATCGCCCTGCAACACATAATCGAGTGCGGAAATATCCAGCGCGGGCGTTTCTTGCGCCACCGCCGCCGTTTTCCAATGTTTGGGCACCAGCACGTCGCCGCCGTCCTGCGTGATTTCGCCTTTAATCAGGGCAAACAGGCTGGATTTGCCGGTGCCGTTTTTGCCGATCAGGCCGACGCGCCAGCTGGGGTTGACGGTGAGGTTGGCTTTGTCGAGCAGCACTTTCAGGCCGCGTTGCAGGGTGAGGTTTTTCAGTTCGATCATGGGGATGGCGCAGGTTAATGGGGAAAAGCAGTATTTTAACCGAAATGGCACGGAGCCGTTTGGAAACAATAAATGCCGCCGCTCTTTCAAATAGGTATCCATAATGAATCGTTTTGTGTTAAATGCAAACATTCTCATAAAACAATGCCTGTCTGAAAACTTTTCAGACAGGCATTTCATTTGTAGCTTTTATCCGTGCCAAAAATAACGCACGATATGAAAAAACACCGGTGCGGCAAAGCAGATGGAATCCACCCTATCCAGCATACCGCCGTGGCCTTGTATCATTTGTCCCCAGTCTTTTACGCCGTAGTCGCGTTTGATGGCCGACATCACCAACCCGCCGAAAAAGCCCATCAGGCAGATGATGAGGCCGATTATCGCAGCTTCGCCGGTAGAGAACGGAGTAATCGGTGCCATTAATGCGGCCAGTCCTGTTGCCGAAGCAATCCCGCCGACGGTGCCGGAAACGGTTTTCGAGGGCGACAGGCTGGGCATAATTTTGGGCCCGCCCACCAATTTGCCCCACACATATTGCAACACATCACTGGCTTGTACCACGCCTATCATAAAAATCAACAGCAAAATGTTATTTGCATTATCGAATCCGTCCAGATTCAGAAACAGCAGTGCCGGTACGTGCGACAGGCAGAAAATGCAAACCATCGCCATCCATTGCGTTTTGGCGGTACGTTCGAGAAAAGCGGAAGTGTCGCCGCTCATACTGGCGATAATCGGCAGCACTAAAAAGCCGTATACCGGAATAAAAATGGAAAACATGCCGTACCATTGGTCGAGTACAAAATAATATTGCACCGGCAACAGTACATAAAAGCACATCACCATGCTGTTGTAATCACTGCGCCGGTTGTATACCAAGCTCATGAATTCGCGCAACGCAGCAAAAGAAATCAGGAAAAATAAAATGGTGGTACCGATACGACCGAGCCAGAAGGCAAACAGCAGCACTAAACTCATCAACCACCAAGCGTAAATGCGGCTGTTCAAATTGCTGATGGTTTCATTGTTGGCACCGTGGCGGCGTTTGAGCAACTGGCCGATTACGCTGGCCAGTAACAATACCGCAAAAACGGCACTAAAAATCGTGGCGATTTGCGGCGGCTGGCTGGCGGCATCCAGTACTGCGTGCGAATTATTCATGACGCTCTCCCCCTTCTTTTAATGCAGGCGCCGGTGCCGACGGGCGCGGATCATGCGGTGCCAGCGCCAGCAAGGCATTGCGGCTGCGTTCCAAAAAAGCTTCTTTGCCCTCGCCTTCCTGAAGGCGCAACGCCTCGCCGATGCGTACATCGCACAGCAAGGGTACCGGCAAGACCTTGCCTTTGGGCAGCACACGGTTGATATTGTGTATCCACATCGGTACAAACTCGGTATCCGGCCGGCTGGCGGCCAAATGGTAAATGCCGGTTTTAAACGGCAGCAATTGCGTTTGATCGTCGGTATTGCGGGTGCCTTCCGGAAAAATAATCAGCGAATCGCCCGCTTCCAGCGCTTCGCGCATCTGGTCGGTAATCGCGCGTGGATTGTCGCTGTTACGCGGAATCAATAAGGCATTGAATACCTGCTGGATAATGAAACGCTTGAAACGGCCGGTCAGCCAATAGTCCGCACCGGCCACCGGTCGGGTATGGATGCGCCAGCGGCGCGGCAGCGAAATCCATACCAACACAAAATCGCCGTGGCTGCCGTGGTTGGCGTAATACACTTTTTGCCGGGTATCAAATGAAAGAGCAGCCGCCCGCTTGGGCCGCACGCCGGTGATAAAGGAAACGAATAGACACAATGCTTGGTCGACTAACCAAGCCAGATGTTTTTTGACACGCGCTTTCATTCGGCGGCCTCCTGCGGAGCAATGGCTGCACGGCGGTGCAGTTCGCGGTAGATATCGCGGCTGCGCAGCCAGCAAGTCGCCGCACTACCGACGGCAATCAGGCAGGCGGCAACCTGCAAAGTATAAACACTCTGATGGGCTGCTGCTTCCCAAGCACCCAGCAGGCAGGCGGCGGTAAGCACCGCCATCCGGTGTTGTTTGGCCATCGGCCCGCGAAAGCTTTGTACCAAACCCAAACTTCCGCCGAAAATGCGGACATAAGCGGTCAAGGCGGCCAACAAAGCACAGAGCCAGCCGAGCCAGCCCAAACCTGCACCATAACCCAAGGCCACCAGCAGAAGGCTGTCGGCCACACGGTCGGGAAATTCGTTGAAAAGTTCGCCGCCGGGCGTTTTCATGCCGCCCTCCACCGCTACCATGCCGTCAAACAAATTGCACAACAGCCGCAACTGCACGCACAACGCCGCCGCAACCAATGCAGCCGGATAAGCGCTCAAACATAAACAAAGCGCCCCGATTGCTGCAAACACGATGCTTAACAGCGAAATTTGGTTGGGCGTTAAGATTTTTTTCACCGCCAGCCAATGCGCAAAACGCTGACTCAAACGGTTTTGCCGCGCCGCAATCGGCCGGCGGTTTTCCGAACTCATCGCATTCCCCTTCTATTCGGATAAATGAATTTAATCTTATAGTTTTAACGGTTAATTGCCAAGACGGCATGAGACCTTTGCAAAAATACTTTAAAGCCGTCTGAAATGCTTAAATCCCGTCATTCCCGCGCAGGCGGGAATCCAGATGGAAATATTGAAGCATTGATTAAACAAATACTTGGATGCCAAGCGTCTGGATTCCCGCCTGCGCGGGAATGACGGAGTTCAGATTTTTTAGATAGCAATTTGAATTTTGCAAAGGTCTCGGCATAACTTTTATTGATGATTAAAGAAGCAAAATGCCTGTCTGAAAACCTTTTTTTGTTTTTCAGACAGGCATTTTCGACTATCCAATATTTTTATTTATTTCTTTTGCACCGAATCGCGCAGTTCGCGGCGCAGGATTTTACCCACATTGGATTTCGGCAACTCGTCGCGGAACTCGATATCGCGCGGTACTTTATAGCCGGTTAACTGGGTTCGGCAGTAGTCGATCAATTCTTCGGCGGTCAGGCTCGGGTCTTTACGCACCACAAACAGCTTGAGCGCTTCGCCGGTTTTTTCGCTGCTAATGCCGATGCAGGCGGTTTCCATTACTTTCGGGTGGGCGGCCACCACATCTTCGATTTCATTGGGATAGACGTTAAAGCCGGAAACCACAATCAAATCTTTTTTGCGGTCCACCAGTTTGAACCAGCCTTTTTCATCCATAACCGCAATGTCGCCGGTGGCTAGAAAGCCGCGGCTGTCGATAACTTTGGCCGTTTCGTCCGGCCGCTGCCAATAGCCCTGCATCACCTGCGGGCCGCGTATCCACATCTCGCCCGGCTGCCCTTGCGGCACTTCGCTGCCCTCGGCATCGCGCAATTCAACTTCGGTAGACGGTACCGGCAGGCCGATGCTGCCGGTATAGGCGGGAATATTCAAAGGATTGCAGCACACGCCGGGGCTGGCTTCGGTTAAACCGTAGGCTTCGACAATCGGCGTGCCGGTAACTGTTTTCCATTTTTCCGCAACCGCGCGTTGGGTAGCCATGCCGCCGCCCAAGGTCAGCTTCAGTTTGGAAAAATCGACTTCGGCAAAAGCCGCTTGGTTAACCAGGCCGTTAAACAGCGTGTTGACACCGATAAACACGCTGATACGGTTTTTCTTCATGTCGCCGATAAAGCCGTTCATGTCGCGCGGGTTGGTAATCAGCAAAATGCGCGAGCCGGCTTGGGTGAAAATCATCAGATTTACGGTTAAAGCGAAAATATGGTAAAGCGGCAGTGCGGCGATAACGGTTTCCTCGCCGGGTTTCAACAGGTTTTTAATCCACTCGGCAGCCTGCTGCATATTGGCGCAGATATTGCCGTGGCTGAGTATCGCGCCTTTGGCCACGCCGGTGGTGCCGCCGGTGTATTGCAGGAAAGCGGTGTCGTCCAAATCGATCGATACGGGTTGGAAGGTGTGTGCAGCACCTGCTTTTAATGCCTGTCTGAAAGGAATAAAACCGCTAATTTGATGTTGCGGCACCATTTTTTTCACTTTGCGAATCACAAAATTCATCAAAGCGCCTTTGAATAAGCCGAACATATCGCCGACGCTGGCAATAATCACGTTTTTAATTTGAGTGCGCGGCAGCACCAATTCCAATGTATTGGCAAAGTTTTCCAGCACGATAATGGTGGTGGCGCCGCTGTCGTTGAGCTGGTGTTCGAGTTCGCGCGGGGTATAGAGCGGATTGGTATTGACTACCACCAAACCGGCTTTGAGTGCGCCGAATAAGGCAATCGGATATTGCAGCACGTTGGGCATCATGATGGCTACCCGCTCGCCGCGCGGTAATTTCAATTCATTTTGCAGATAAGCGGCAAAATCGGTCACCAATTTTCCGGTTTCGGTGTAGCTTAAGGTTTTATCCATGTTTTGGAAGGCGGGTTTGCTGCCGAACTTTTCCACGCTCTGTTCGAACACGTCTACAATCGAGTGGAAACGCTTCTCATCGATTTCTGCTTCTACACCTGCTTCGTAACTTTGGAGCCAGATTTTTTCCATAATGTTTCCTGTATGTGTTTTCCTGTTTTTCAGACAGGCATATGTTTTGCTTAAATAAAGATTATTCTACGATAGCCGGTTTGTCGGTAGCCATAATCACGCCGCCGCCCAAGCAGATATCGCCGTCGTACAACACCGCCGACTGGCCCGGGGTAACCGCCCATTGCGGTTCGTCAAATATCAGCTCCGCCGTATCCTCATCGAGATAGCGCAACTGGCAAGGCGCATCGGCCATGCGGTAGCGGGTTTTGCAACTGTAGCGCCCCGGAGCGGGCCTCTCGGGCAAGGTAAAACTCAAATCGTTCATGGTCAGGCTGTTGCTATAGAGCAGCGGATGGTCGTGCCCCTGAACCACAATCAACTGATTGCTTTTCAGATTTTTCCCCGCCACAAACCACGGCTCGCCCGCCCCGCCTATGCCCAAGCCTTTGCGCTGGCCCAAAGTGTAAAACATCAGGCCGACATGGCTGCCGACTTTTTTACCCTCCGGCGTTACCATATCGCCGGGTTCGGTCGGCAGATATTGCTGTAAAAACGCCCTAAACGGCCGCTCGCCGATAAAACAAATGCCGGTGCTGTCTTTTTTGGTTGCGGTCGGCAGTTTGGCTTCGGCGGCCAGCCGTCTGACCTCGCCTTTTTCCATATCACCCAGCGGGAAAATGGCACGTGCCAACTGATGCGGTTGCAAGCGGTAGAGGAAATAGCTTTGGTCTTTATTGGCATCCCGCCCTTTGAGCAGATAATGTATGCCGTTGCGTACTTCTTTGCGCGCATAGTGGCCGGTAGCGATCACATCCGCGCCTTCTGCGAGCGCGTAATCGAGAAAACTTTTGAATTTGATTTCTGCATTGCACAACACATCCGGATTCGGTGTGCGTCCGGCGCGGTATTCCTGTAAGAAATAGGCAAAAACCTTGTCTTTGTATTGCGCGGCGAAATTGACGATGTCGATATCGATGCCGACAATATCGGCCACCGCAATCGCATCGAAAGAATCTTCCTTGATGCTGCAATATTCGTCATTATCATCGTCTTCCCAGTTTTGCATGAATACTCCGCGCACCTGATGCCCCTGCTGCTTCAGAAGATAAGCGGTAACAGAGGAATCAACGCCGCCGGATAAACCGACTACTATATTTTGTACGGAAGTTTGCATGGTTCGACCAGAAAAATGGCGGATGGAAAGGGCGGGATTTTAACACAGAGCGCTGATGCTGTAAGCTTGCCTACGTGTTATTTTCCGTTGGCAAATCATGGGGAAATATAAAAATTCATGCTTGAATGGCTTGGAAGTTTAACAAACAATCGGTTTCGGTTTTCCACGCCGTGATTAAAAAATGCCTGTCTGAAAGCAGCGTTACAAAACGCTTTGTTTTCAGACAGGCATTTGTTTGCTTAGATTTTGGCTTATGCGCCGTAATTCGGTTGCACCAACGCACATTTCGGGCGCTCCCGACGGCTTCTGCGGCTGCGGCCGGCAATTTTGCCGCAGGCATCGCCGGCGTCTTTCGGTTCGCTGTTGCGTTCACGGCGGTTGTTTTCGCGACCTTCTTTTCCGGCAGCGGTTTTCGCGGTATTGCGGTTACCGCGTTCGCGGTTGGTTTCACGGGCAGATGCCGTTGCTACGCTACCGCCCTCTTCCTGTTGCCACCAACGGGGTTCAAAACCTTCGATGCGTTCCAGCGGAATATCATTTCCGGTTAATTCCTTAATGGATTCAAACATTTTCTGCTCGTTTTCATCCATCAGCGAAATGGCCACGCCGTCTGCCCCTGCGCGGCCGGTGCGGCCGATACGGTGCACATAATCTTCGGCTTGGGTCGGTAATTCGTAGTTGATCACAAACGGCAATTCGGCAATATCCAAACCGCGTGCTGCCACGTCGGTCGCCACCAAAACGCGCAGGCTGCCTTCTTTAAATGCGCTTAGCGTTTCCAGGCGGGTTTGTTGCGATTTGTCGCCGTGAATCGCTTGCGCGGCAATTTCGCGGCGTTTCAAATCCCGGGTAACCTGATCAACGCTCTGCTTGGTTTTGCAGAACACGATGACCTGATTCATGTTTAAATCCAGAATCAGCCGCTCCAGCAGATGGCGCTTCTTGGCGGTATCCACCGCAATCACGTGCTGCTCTACATTTGCATTAGTAGTATTTTGCGCAGCCACTTCAATTTGCTCGGGATTGTGCATGAAATCACGGGCGAGTTTGCGGATGGGATCGGCAAAAGTAGCTGAAAACAACAGCGTTTGGCGCTGCTTGGGCAACATTTGCATAATACTGCGGATGTCGTCGATAAAGCCCATATCCAACATACGGTCGGCTTCGTCGAGTACCACGATTTCGACTTTGTTCAGGTTGATGTTTTTCTGTTTGACATGATCCAGCAGACGGCCGACGGTGGCGACGACGATTTCGCAGCCGGCGCGCAAATCGGCGGTTTGCTTATCCATATTGACACCGCCGAACAGCACCGTATGGCGCAGCGGCAGGTTTTTAATATAACTTTGTACGTTTTGGTCGATTTGGTCGGCCAATTCCCGGGTGGGCGTCAACACCAGCATGCGTACGGGATGCATGGCCGGCGAGGTGCTGGGCGTGGCGTAGCGCTTCAGCCGCTCGAGGCTGGGCAGCATAAAGGCGGCGGTTTTGCCGGTACCGGTTTGCGCGGCGGCCAAAAGATCGTGCCCTGCCAATGCTTTGGGAATCGCCGCAGCTTGGATGGGCGTGGGCGTTTCATAGCCTTGCTCGGTTAAGGCGGATACGATTTCGTTACCCAGGCCGAGGTTGGAAAATTGGTTCACAGAGGTTCTCCGTTTATTTATTTCAGACCGGTAGACAATGCCTGTCTGAAAGGTATTTCGTCGTGTATTTTGTTGAAACGGCATTATGCCATAAAACGCTAAGTTTCAGGCAGCGCCGTTGCATGCCCTCTTCCTTTACAAATGTTTTCATTGAATGAAAATGGTAGAAATTTCCAGAAATTGCATCAACTTAAGCGATTTTCAAATAGCATAATCTCGCCTTTACACTTGTTTTTTGAAACTAAATTGCCTTTCAACCTATCAGAACGCTAGAGAAACACTTGAATGCTTTTTTGTTTGCCGGCCTCTATTGGCCGTAGACGAGAAAAAATCCCAAACTAGAGAGAAAGGTTGTTAATCATGAAAAAATTATTGGTTGCCTCTATTGCCGCTATGATGTTGGCCGCTTGTTCAAGCAGCTCTGCTCCGCAAGAAGACACTCAAGCTGCTCCGCAAGCTAATGCCAGCGTTGAAACTGCGCTGCAAGAGTGCCGTCAAACCGTTGGCGAAACTGCCGACCGCGCTGCATTTGACGCTTGTATGAAAGCTAAAGGTTTCGAGCGTCCTGCTGCTGCACCTCAAGGCGCTGAACAACCGGCTCCTGCTTCTGCTCCGCAACTGTAATCGGAAGCTTTCTAAGCAAAAAACCGCTTCGTTTGATACGAAGCGGTTTTTTATTGAGGTTTAAACGGATATGTTTTTTTTAACGGATATGTTTTTTCAGACAGGCAAAGATTTCTGCAAAACACAAAAATCATTATAAAAATCTAAATCTTATTTTTGCGTTTTGCACCGAAATCATTCCATCTATGCCATGCCTGTCTGAAAACTTATTTCACAAACAACCTCTTGCTCGGCAATTCGTTTAATACGTCTTCAGTCGAATAGCCGCCGATACGTTCTTTAACCAAGCGCGAATTGACAAAACCGTGGGTGGGGATAATGGCGGTATCTTTGTCGATAACGGCTTCCGCTTCGGTATAAAGCTTGCTGCGCGTATTGTCATCCGTGCCAGCTTGCAGGGTCTGGTCCAGCAAGGCATCGTAGGCGGGATTGCTGTATTTGGCACGGTTGCTGCTGTGCCCGCTTCTTAAAGTATTCAGGAAGGTGGAGGGTTCGTTATAGTCGCCGCACCAAGATGCGCGCGCCAATTGGTAGTTGCCGTTGCGACGGCTGTCGGTATAGGTTTTCCATTCCTGGTTTTCCAGTTTCACATCCACATTGCCCAAGGCTTGCTTCCACATCGAGGCGATGGCTACGGCGATTTTTTTGTGCTGTTCGGAAGTATTATAAAGATAGCTGAAGGTGAGCGGTTTGGCTTCGCTGTAACCGGCTTCTTGCAGCAGTTTCTTCGCTTCTTCAACTCTGCGGGCGTAATCCCAGCGGCTCCATTCGGGCACGTTGGGCACGAAGCCTGCGGTGCCGACGCGGGTGTAGTTATAAGCAGGCTCTTCGCCGCGGCCGAGCACTTTTTCGGCAAGCGTGTTTCTGTCCAACGCTAAGGACAAGGCTTTGCGTACCCGCACATCATTAAACGGCGTTTTGCTGTTGTTCAATTCCAGATAATAAGTACACAGCATCGGGCTGGTTTTCAACTCGTTGGCATGCTCGCTTTTGATTTTGGCGTATTGCTCGGGCGGCAAGGCATCGGTGATGTCGATTTCGCCGGCCTGATAGCGCGCCACGTCTTCGCTTTGCGAGCTAATCGGCAGATGAACGATTTTGTCGGTTTTTACCGCGGCCGCATCATAATATTGCGGATTTTTTACCAGTTCGATGCGTTCGTTCACCACCCATTTGCTCAGTTTGTAGGCGCCGTTGTTGACCATGTTTTCCGGTTGCGTCCATTTGTTGCCGAATTGTTCGACGGCTTTTTTCGGCACGGGTTTGGTGGCGGCGTGAAACAGCAGTTTCGGGAAATACGGTACCGGCGCATCCAGCGTTACTTCGAACGTATGCGCGTCCAGTGCTTTGATGCCCAAGGTATCGGGCGATTTTTTGCCGGCGATGATGTCGTCGATATTGGCCACTTTGGCCGCTTGCAGGTAAGAGGCATAAGGCGAGCCGGTTTTCGGGTCGACCAAACGGCGCCAGCTGTAAACGAAATCTTCGGCGCTTACCGGCTCGCCGTTGCTCCATTTGGCGTCTTCGCGCAAGTGAAACAGCCAGGTTTTGTTGTCTTTGCTCTCCCATGATTTGGCGATGGCCGGCTGGATCCCGCCTTTCTCATCGGTTTGCACCAAACCCTCGAACAAATCGCGGATGATGTTGATTTCGGGAATGCCGGTAATCTGGTGCGGATCTAAAGACTGCGGCTCGGCGGTGTTGTTACGGGTAATCGTATTGCCGGTATTTGGGTTTTCAGACAGGCCTTTTTGTTTATCGGCGGTTTCCGATTGACCGCATGCAGCGAGAAAAGCAAGCGTACAGAATAAGGCGAGCGTGCGGGGTTTGGTGGTCATTAAGTCTCTCCTTTGCAGATTATTAGTGTTGGTTATACGGCTACTTTGCCGGCGATATGCGGATGCGGATCGTAACCGGTAAGCTCGAAATCCTCGAATTTGAAGTCAAACAAATCTTTTACCGCCGGATTAAGCTTCATTTGCGGCAATGAGCGCGGTTCGCGGCTAAGCTGTAAGGCCACTTGCTCGAAATGATTGCTGTATATATGGGCGTCGCCGAAGGTGTGGATAAACTCGCCGGCTTCTAGATCGCATACCTGTGCAATCATCATGGTCAGCAGAGCATAGCTGGCGATGTTGAACGGTACGCCGAGGAAAATATCGGCGCTGCGCTGGTAAAGCTGGCAGGATAATTTGCCCTCGGCCACATAAAACTGAAACAGCGCATGGCAAGGCGGCAGCGCCATTTGGTCGACCAATGCGGGATTCCAGGCCGAAACGATGATGCGGCGCGAATCGGGATTGCTTTGGATTTGCCGGATGATGTTTTGGATTTGGTCGATGTGCCGGCCGTCGGGCGTGGGCCAAGAGCGCCATTGATAGCCGTAAACCGGGCCCAGATCGCCGTTTTCGTCGGCCCATTCGTCCCAAATCGATACTTGGTTGTCTTTCAAATATTTGATGTTGGTGTCGCCTTTTAAAAACCACAACAATTCGTGAATAATCGAGCGCAGGTGCAATTTTTTGGTGGTGAGCAAAGGGAAGCCTTCGCTTAAATCAAAACGCATTTGATAACCGAATACCGAACGGGTACCGGTGCCGGTACGGTCGGATTTGTCGTGGCCTTCCTTCATGACATGGCGCATTAAGTCGAGATATTGTTTCATGTGATTTTTCCTGATGATGTGGGCAAAATATCCGGTATTCTGCCGACCGCTGTATTTTTCTTGCCTATGCCTGTCTGAAAACATTCCGCGCTATTCTCTATGAGGCAAAGCGCCCGTCGGCCTGCACCACTTGTGCCCATGCTTGGGCAATCAATTCCGGGCGGTTGGGTTTCAACAATTGGGCATCCGACAACATACGCCGCCATTGACGCGCACCTTTCAAACCATGCATCAACCCCAAATAATGACGGACCATATGGCGCAAGATGGTACCGCGACCGGCGGCGATTTGAACGGCGGCATAGTCTTGCAAGCGTAATACCAACTCTTCGTATTCAATTGCCGGCCGGGTATCGCTGTAAAATAAATTATCCCAATCGCGCATGATCATGGGATTGTGGTAACACTCGCGCCCTATCATCACGCCGTCTACGTGGTTTAAATGAAGTGCGATTTCTTCGTTGGTTTTGATGCCGCCGTTGATGATGATTTCCAAGTCGGCGAATTCTTGCTTTAAGCGGTATACATAATCGTATTTCAAGGGCGGAATTTCACGGTTTTCTTTGGGCGACAAACCGTTGAGCCAAGCGTTTCGGGCATGCACGATAAAGGTGCGGCAGGCGGTTTTCTCGCGCAAAGTGCCGACAAAATCGGCGACTACCTGATAATCGGTCTGCTTATCGACGCCGATACGGTGTTTGACGGTAACCACGCATTCCGGTGCCGCATCCTGCATGGCGTTCAGACAATCGGCCACCAAAGCGGTTTCGTTCATCAAACAGGCGCCGAACGCGCCTTTTTGCACGCGCGGGCTGGGGCAGCCGCAATTGAGGTTGATTTCATCGTAATGCCAAGCCGCCGCTTTTTGCGCGGCGGCGGCCAGCGCTTGCGGTTCGCTGCCGCCCAGTTGTAACGCCACCGGATTTTCGCAGTCGTTTTTCAATAAAAAACGCTCGGGATCGCCATAGATAATCGCACCGGCATTAATCATTTCGGTGTAAAGCCAGGTGTGGCGGCTGATTTGGCGCGCCATATAGCGGTAATGACGGTCGGTCCAGTCGAGCATGGGGGCAACCGATAAACGGCGGGACGGTAAGGATTTGTTCATGCGAAAGGCAACCAAGCGGAAAAGTGCGCCATTATATCAAAATCTGCTTTAAATGCCTGTCTGAAAACTAAATGCCTGTCTGAAAACATTTGCGGGCTGCAAGGCTTTCAGACAGGCATTCTTCAATGTAAAGACATATTTAACATTTCCGCCGTTTATGTTAATCTGGCGGCGTGTTTTGCGGTTACATTCAATTACAACCCGCAAAACCATTTTCTCAACATTATTTTACGATACAAGCCAAGGATATATTCATGAATATGCTTCGATCCGTTGTGGTGTGGGGGCTCGTGGTATTGGTGGGTGTTGCCTCCTTTACCACGCTGGCGCTCAGCCGTGGCGAACAGGTCAGTGCGATTTGGATGGTGAGTGCCGCCATTTCGGTGTACTGCATCGCGTTTCGCTATTACAGCCTCTATATCGCCAAAAAAGTTTTGCAACTCGATCCCAACCGCTTAACACCAGCCGAACGCTATAACGACGGCTTGGATTATGTGCCGACCAGCAAAGGCGTGCTGTTCGGCCACCATTTTGCCGCCATCGCCGGTGCCGGACCTCTGGTCGGCCCGGTATTGGCCGCTCAGATGGGCTATCTGCCGGGAACATTATGGATTATTTTCGGCGTGGTGTTTGCCGGTGCCGTGCAAGATATGGTGGTGCTGTTCGTTTCCATGCGGCGCGACGGCAAATCCTTGGGCGATATCGTGAAACAAGAGCTCGGCCCGGTAGCCGGCGTAATCGCTTCCATCGGCATTCTGATGATTATGATCATCATCATGGCGGTATTGGCGCTGATTGTGGTGAAAGCTTTGGTTCACAGCCCGTGGGGTACCTTCACCATCGCCGCCACCATTCCGATCGCACTGTTTATGGGTATTTATACCCGTTTTATCCGCCCCGGCAAAATCGGCGAAATTTCGATTGTCGGCGTGATTTTGCTGATGCTGGCGATTATCTACGGCGAAGACGTGGCGCACAGCTCGTTCGGTCATTGGTTTGATTTGGACGGCGTACAATTGACTTGGGCGATTATGATTTACGGCTTTGTCGCCGCCGTATTGCCGGTTTGGCTCTTGCTGACTCCGCGCGATTATCTCTCTACTTTCCTGAAAATCGGCACCATCGTGGCGCTGGCTATCGGTATCGTGGTGGTGAATCCGACGCTGCAAATGCCGGCGGTAACCAAATTTATCGACGGTACCGGCCCGGTATTCTCCGGCGCACTGTTCCCCTTCCTGTTTATTACCATTGCCTGCGGTGCCGTTTCCGGCTTCCATGCGCTGATTTCTTCGGGTACTACGCCTAAAATGGTGGAAAACGAAACCCATGTGCGCATGATTGGTTACGGCGGTATGCTGATGGAAAGCTTTGTCGCCATCATGGCGCTGGCAGCGGCCGCTTCACTGGATACCGGTGTTTACTTCGCCATGAACAGCCCGGCAGCCTTAATCGGTACCGATGCCGCGCAAGCCGCTGCGGTGATTACCAATAAACTGGGCTTCCCGGTTACCGAAGCCACCCTGTTGCAAATGGCCAAAGACGTGGGCGAAAACACCATTCTTTCCCGCGCCGGCGGTGCGCCGACACTTGCGGTCGGCATGGCGCACATCATGAGCCAACTGGTTTCCGGCCCCGGCATGATGGCCTTCTGGTACCACTTCGCGTTGCTGTTTGAAGCCTTGTTTATCTTAACCGCAGTCGATGCGGGCACCCGTGTCGCCCGTTTTATGATTCAAGACTTGGGTAGCGTGTTCTATAAACCGTTCGGCAATACCGACAGCCTGCCGGCCAACTTGGTAGCAACCTTCCTCGGCGTTGCCCTGTGGGGTTATTTCCTCTATGCAGGCGTAACCGATCCGCTGGGCGGCATCAACTCCTTATGGCCGCTGTTCGGCATCGCCAACCAGATGCTGGCGGGCGTGGCGCTGATTATGTGCAGCGTGGTATTGGTGAAGATGAAACGCGAGCGTTATGTATGGGTGACTTTGGTGCCCGCTTGCGCGGTACTGTTCGTAACCTGTTACGCCGGTTTGCAAAAACTGTTCCATAGCGACCCGCGCATCAGCTTCCTGGCACACGCACAAAAATACAGTGCCGCCGCCGCCGAAGGCAAAGTATTGGCTCCGGCCAAGAATGCCGCCGAAATGTCGCGTATTATTTTTAACGATTACGTTAATTCCGGATTGGCCGTGTTGTTCTTATCAGTTGTGGTCATCGTCGCCTTCCACGGCCTGCGCGTGGCGTTAAAAGCCCGCAAAGTGGCTTGGCCGACTTCGAAAGAAGTACCGGCTACCTTCCGCAACGAGGTCGGACAGCATGAGTCTTAAGCAAAAGCTCAGCCAACGCTGGCAGGCTCTGCGCCAAGCCGCCAATCTGATGGCCGGCCTGCCGGATTATGCCAATTATGTGGCACGTCAGCGCCGACACAATCCGAACGCGCCGGTGATGAGCGAGCAGCAGTTTCAAGACTATTGCAGCAAACGCCGTTGCGGCAGTAACGGCGGGAAATGCTGTTGAATGCCTGTCTGAAACCGAAAAACGCATCCGAAAGGATGCGTTTTTTCTTGCGATGAAATTTCATTTCAACACTATAGCGGGTTGAATGACTGCGATACAAGACAGCAAACCGCAGACAATACAAGTATAGTGGATTTAAAATAAAACTCCGATATTGGAGCGCGGACGTCCCCGTCCGTAAAATATCCAGAATCCTACATAAAAAGCGGACGAAAACGTCCGCGCTCTACCGGACATTTTATTTGAATCGACTATAGTAGAGCAAGGCGCGGCAGCGCTTTCGCGAAAGTTAAGTTAATCCGCTATACCGACTTGTCGAACATCAAACGCAGCCACCATAAAAAGCCTTCACGAATCCGCATTTCTGCACACATCCACCGCTTCCTGCAAACTGGCTACGCCGAAAATCTGCAATCCGGAAAACTCTTTCGGATTGCGCGGCATATTCGCTTTCGGCACCACCGCGCGTTTGAACCCCAGTTTCTCGGCTTCTTTCAGCCGCTCCTGCCCGCGCGCGACGGGTCGCACTTCGCCGCTCAAACCGATTTCGCCGAAAGCCACCATTTTTTCGGGCAGCGGGCGGTTGCGGAAGCTGGAGAGCATAGCGAGGATAATCGCCAAGTCGGCGGCCGGTTCGTTGATTTTCACACCGCCCACCGCGTTTAAAAACACGTCTTGGTCGAAGCAGGCGATGCCCGCGTGGCGGTTTAAAACGGCCAACAGCATGGCGAGGCGGTTTTGTTCGAGGCCGACGGTGAGCCGCTTGGGCGTGAAGCCGTGCGCGTCATCCACCAGCGCCTGAATTTCCACCAACAGCGGGCGGCTGCCTTCCTGCGTAACCAACACGCACGAGCCGGGCACATCGTCGCGGTAGCTGGCCAGAAAGATGGCCGAGGGGTTGGACACGCCTTTCAAGCCGTGTTCGGTCATGGCGAACACGCCCAATTCGTTGGCCGCGCCGAAGCGGTTTTTGATGGCGCGTATCATGCGGTAGTTGGAATGCTGGTCGCCCTCGAAATACAGCACGGTATCGACCATGTGCTCCAGCACGCGCGGGCCGGCGATGGCGCCGTCTTTGGTAACGTGGCCGACCAATATCATGGCAATGCCCATCTGTTTGGCCATGCGGGTAAGCTGGGCGGCGCATTCGCGTACCTGCGACACCGAGCCGGGTGCGGAAGTGATTTGGTCGGAATACATGGTTTGAATCGAATCGATAACCACCACCGCAGGCTCGTGCTGTTTTAAGGCCGTCTGAATCGCTTCCATGCGGATTTCGGCCAACAGGTTCACGCCTTCAGTGGGCAACTCCAAACGCTGGGCGCGTAAGGCCACTTGTTGCGCCGATTCCTCGCCCGATACGTATAACACTTTGCGGCTTTGCGCCATTTTCGCTACCGTTTGCAGCAATAAAGTGGATTTGCCGATACCCGGATCGCCGCCGAGCAGAATCACCGCGCCGTTCACCAAACCGCCGCCCAACACGCGGTCGAGTTCACCCATACCGGTAGGATTGCGCGGCACTTCGATGGCAGTAACATCGGAGAGCGCTTGCACCTGCGCCGTATCCGCCGCCCACGATTGGAAACGTGCGTTTTTCGGCTCGGGTGCGGCGAGGCTTTCTTGCAACGTGTTCCATTCGCCACAATGCGGGCATTTACCCTGCCATTTGGGCGCAGTGCCGCCGCATTCGCTGCATTGGTAAACGGTTTTCGGGGCTTTTGCCATAATGTTCGTATGCCTGTCTGAAAAAATTTTGCTGGGAAGAAGTTCGATACAAACAGAATGCCTGTCTGAAAAAAGCGATTGTAACATTTTCAGACAGGCATTCCGGCAGCAACCGGCTGTTTTCAAGAAAACCCAAATGGCGTACACGGATTTTAGACAAAGCTTGCATTCCTTTACTTGCCAGTTATCCGCTATCTGGCGCATGATAAATTATCAACCCGGGAGGAAATCATCATGAAAACCATCCGCCACACCCTGCTGGTGTGTGCCACCGCCGCCCTGAGCGCCTGTGTGGTGGTGCCGCCGGACACCGTTGCCGGCGAACAGCCGCTTTATCCGCAACCCGTGCGCCGCGTTTATGAAGGTAATACCGTGATTTACCGCGATTATTATCCCGTGCCGCCCGCTTCCATCATTATTTACGATGAAGGCGTAAACAACGATCTTATCCGTCAGCAACGCCGTTTGAACGAACTACAACGCGCACGCGCCGAGCGGGAATGGGAGGAGCGGCAGCGTGAGCGCCAACGCTATTATGACGATCAATTGGTGAATCGAGAAAGATTGGAAAACCAACGCTTGCGCAACGAACTGCGCCGGCGTGAGCAGCTGAAACGGCAACGCGAAAATATGCGCCGGCAAAACGATATTCTGCGGCGCGAAGACAGCCGCCAACCGCCTTCCTCACGCCCGCGCAACGAAACAGGAGGCCGCATTGCCTATCCGCCGCCGCAGTTAAACAATAACCGGCAAACTACCCCGCCGGCCGGTACGCCGCGCATTTCGACCTCACCTTCTACCAATGTTTGCCGCAACGGGCAATGCCGTTAACCAATCGAAAATAATTTTTTGTTTGTCAAATATTTATAAAAATAATTGCCCTATGCCGTTGAAGTTATCCACAGGCGCCGCATATACAGTGCAACAGTATTTTTAATTAATAAACAATTTGCCGTTTATCCCCATATTCCGGCAAATTTCCAATCATATTGGATGGAGAATAAAAAACATGAGATTCGATAAATTAACCGCAAAATTCCAACAAGCCCTTGCCGACGGCCAAAGCTTGGCGCTTGCCGCTGACAACAGCTATCTCGAAGCCGGCCACGTGCTCAAAGCCCTGCTGGATGACGACAGCGGCATCACCGCCTTGCTCGCCCACGCCGGCGTAAACGTGGCCCAAGTGAAACAGCAGTTGCAGCAAACCTTAAACAGCCTGCCCAAAGTGTCCGGCCAAGGCGGCGAAATTCCGCCCAGCCGCGAATTGCAGGCCGTGCTGAACCTGATGGATAAAGCCGCCACCAAACGCGGTGATGCCTATATTGCCAGCGAACTCTTCCCGCTGGCGCTGGTGCAGCAGAACGACACCACCGGCAAAATCCTGAGAAACGCCGGTGCCACCGAACAAAACATCAATGCCGCTATTGATGCGGTGCGCGGCGGTGCGGCTGTGGATAACCCCAACGCCGAAGACCAACGCGAAGCCCTGAAAAAATACACCCTCGATTTAACCCAGCGCGCCCGCGAAGGCAAGCTCGACCCCGTTATCGGCCGCGACGACGA
>NZ_JAUNHL010000080.1 GCF_030523955.1 Neisseria sp. | reverse complement strand
TTTCAGGATAAGGCTTTCAAGGATTTTTAGCACCCATTTTGTCCCTTACGCCAAATAATTCAAGCCCGGCTCTCCTTCCGGACTGAGAACAAAGCGGTTTTTCGGGCATTCTCCCCAACACCATTGCAGGTGGTCGCAAGTTTGGCAATAACGCGGCAGCAAGGTTTGTTTGGCATAGGCAAATTGTTCCTGCCTCTGGCCGAATGCCAAGCTGCCTTGATGCTCGTGCAAGATGTTGCCCAATTGATATTGCGGATAAACGAAATGGTCGCAAGCGTATAAATCACCATTATGCTCGATAGCCAGCGCTTTGCCGCATATCGGCGCCGTCGTACATTTTTGTGCACCGTAGCCCAAAGCCTGCGATAAGGTATTTTCAAACTGATCGACAAACACGCGGCCGAAATCATGCTTCAGCCATTCTTGCCATACCGCCGCCAAAAAATTACCCCATTGCCGTGCAGACACCGTCCAGTCGGTGACCAGATGCCTGTGCGGATTATCTGTATGCAAAACTACCTGCCTGATCGGAAGATAGCGGCCGCCACGATGCTGCGGCGCCTGCTGCTTGAAATTCACCGGTTCGACGGCTGCGAGAAACTGAATCATGCGCGGCCTGACCGTGTCCCGCAGGAAACGGTATACGGCCAAAGGTTGTGCGGCATTGATGCGGTTGACCACACACAACGCGTTAAACGGAATGCCGTAACGATGCAACAGGCCAACGGCGCGTTCCACATACGGATAAGTGGGTTTGCCGTTTTTGGTTTGGCGCAGCCGGTTATGCAACTGCGGCGGCCCGTCTATCGACAAGCCGACCAAAAAGCCGTGTTCTTTAAAAAATGCACACCATTCATCATTCAACAATAATCCGTTAGTTTGGATATCATTAAGAATGCTCTGGCCCGGTTTGGCATATTGCTGCTGCAAAGCCACGGCCCGGCGGTAAAAATCCAAACCGGCCAGAGTCGGCTCGCCGCCCTGCCAGGTAAACACCACTTCACCGACGGTTTGCGCCTCAATATACTGCCTGATATGCGCCTTCAGCACGGTATCGCTCATGCGCGGCGAGGCCGGTTGATCCAGCAGGATTTGCTTATGCAGGTAAAAACAATAGCCACAATCGATATTGCATTGCGAACCTGTCGGCTTCACCATGGTGTGAAATGCATAGTGCTCGCCTGATTTGGGTATAAACATATGTCTACTCCAGCGGTGTCATTTATCTGCTTAGCTTGATACGCTTGTTTTATCTGTTGTTTTTTGCCAGCCGTCTTGATTGTTTTTTATTGCCCGGTCACACAGAAAAATCGCGTATGCCTGTCTGAAAATTTTTCAGACAGGCATATCGCATGATTAGGCTGCGTCCGGCTGGTTTTCCGGTGCGGCGGCGGCAAATTCGGGCAGGCGCATACATTCGGCGTTGATGCGGCTGATTTCGGGATAGGCGCCCAAATCCACCTTGAACCGTTGGGCGTTATACACTTGCGGCACTAAGCAGCAGTCGGCCAGCGTGGGGGTGTCGCCGTGGCAGAAGCGGCCGGTTTGCGGCGATTGCAAGAGTTGTTCCAATGCGTCGAAGCCTTCGCTGATCCAATGGGTATACCAGGCGTTTTTTGCGGCTTCGTCGGCTTGCAGGTGGTTTTGCAGGTATTGCAGCACGCGCAGGTTGTTGAGCGGGTGGATGTCGCAGGCCATCAGCTGCGCAATGGCGCGCACGCGGGCGCGTTCGGCGGTGGTGGCCGGCAGCAGCGGTGTTTCGGGATGGGTTTCTTCGAGGTATTCGATGATGGCGAGCGACTGGGTGAACACGCCTTCTTCCGTGGCCAGCGCGGGCACCAGTTTTTGCGGGTTTAAAGCCGCATACGCCGCGCCGCGCTGTTGGCCGCCGTTTTTCAGCAGATGCACGAAATCCGTTTCGTGGGGTATTTTTTTCAGATTCAATGCAATCCGCACCCGGTAAGAGGCGGAGCTGCGGAAATAAGAATACAGTTTCATGATGGTTCCTTTTTATTATGCTCTGATCAGGCCGTCCGAAAGAAAACGCTTTTCAGACAGTCCATTAACCGATTCCGTACGCTTCAATTAAGATTTTTACTCCTGCGGCAGCCGGCTGATGGTAAAGCCGGTGAAGCCGTAAATCAGGGTGAGGATCAGGCTTAAATAGCAGAAGAAGGCATAGGGCACATAATCCACCACCGGCACGCCGAGGATGCCGGCGAGAAACACGCCGTACACGCCCCACGGCACCAGCGGATTAATCACCGTGCCCGAATCTTCGATGGTGCGGGCAAGGTTGCGCGGGTGCAGGTTCAGGCGCTCATACAGCGGCTTGAAAGTGTTGCCGGTGAGCAGCAGGCTCAAATATTGTTCGCCGATTAAAAAATTGATGCCGAAGGCGGTGGCGGCAGCCGCAGCGGTGGCGCGGCCCACGCCGGTGAGCAGGTGGGTAACGCCGGCAAGCAAGGCGGGCAGCACGCCCAAACCTTGCAGCAGGCCGCCCAAACTCAAGGCGAGAATGACGATGGTTTGGCTGAAAAACATGCTTTCCATGCCGCCGCGCGACACCAGTTTGCCCACGGTGCCCAAATCCAGCCCTTCGGCCGGTTTGTAGCCGCTGAAAAACCAGCCGCCCAGTTGCCCCAGCGTGGGGCTGCTGTGGATATAGGTAACGGCGATGGCGGTGAAAATGGTGGTGATGATGGTGTAGATGGCGTTGACTTTGCGCACCGCCAGCACAATCAGCACCGCAAACGGCAACAGGGCATAGCCGTGCACGAGGCCGCTGGCCACCAGTTGCTGCTGCATGGCGGCGATGTTCGACAAATCGGCATCAGCCACGTTGCCGGTGAGCAGCCACAGAAAAACGGCGGTCAATATCCAGGCGGGAATGGTGGTGAACATCATGTTGCGGATGTGGTCGAACAGATCCACGCCCACAATCGAGGCGGCGATGGTGGTGGTGTCGGAGAGGGGCGACATTTTGTCGCCGAAGAGCGCGCCCGAAACCACTGCGCCGGCCACGATGGCGGGGTTGGCGTCAAACGCTTCGGCCATGCCCAAAAAGGCCACGCCGGCGGTGGCGCAGGTGGTGAAACCGCTGCCCAGCGAAATGCCGATAACCGAGCAGAGCACAAACGCCGAAATATAGAAAAAATGCGGCGAAATCAGGTCGAAACCGTAATACATCAGGGTGGGAATCGCGCCCGACATCATCAGCGCCGCCACCAAGAGGCCGATATAGAAAAACAGATAAATCGCGCCGATGCCCGACACCACGCCTTCGGCCATGCTTTTTTTCATGCTGTCGAAATCCACACCCTTAAACCTGCCGTAGGCAAATAGGCCGCTCATTACCAGAACAATCGAAATATGCGGAACCCAGCCGAAACCGATCATGGTGATGCCCATCACCGCCACAATTAAGAGTGCGGTTAACAGCGCCTCGCGCGGGCGCATGGTGGTTATGGTTAAAGGTTCGCTCATTTTCCTCATCCTTTGCATCTATAGCGGATTTAATTACTTCGATACAAGGCAGCAAGCCGAAGACAGTACAAGTAGTACGGCAAGGCGCAGCAACGCTGTAGCGAAAGTTAAGTTAATCCGCTATATCGTTGGACCACAAACGTTTTCTGCCGGCCAACTTGGCAAGCCGCCTTGCCTGAGTTTGGCGCAGACCTCAAAACCGCCGCGCCCTTCGAATCTTATCGTTATTTATATGTCGGAGAAAATACTGTTGTTGAATGCCTGCCTGAAAGCAAATATTTTTCAGACAGGCATACCCCATCTTTAGCCAATCAACTTGAAAATCGCCACAACCTTGCCTGATAGCCTCCCCGATGCCTGTCTGAAAAAATTTTCAGACAGGCATCGCCATAACATTCAATACTGCGTGTTCACGCGGTTGATGATGGTGCCGAAAATATTGTTGCCTTCCGCATCGAGCATTTCCACCTCCACCACGTCGCCGTGATCCATAAACGGCGTTTGCGGCTTGCCGCCCTCGATGGTTTCGTACATCCGTACTTCGGCCAAACAGCAGTAGCCCACGCCGCCGTGTTCCACCGACGAGCCATAGAGGTCGTTTTGCTTGTTGGAAACGGTGCCCGAGCCGACGATGGTGCCGGCTTCCGCATCGCGGGTTTTGGTGACGTGGGCGAGCAGTTGGCCGAAGTTGAAGGTCATGTCTTGGCCGGCGTTGGGGTAGCCGAACAAATTGCCGTTTAAGGTAACGCGCAGCGGCAGGTGTACTTTGGCGTCCTGCCAGGCACCACCCAATTCGTCGGGCGTTACCGCCACCGGGCTGAAGGCGCTGGCCGGTTTACTTTGGAAAAAGCCGAAGCCTTTGGCCAATTCGTCGGGAATCAGGCCGCGCAGCGAAACGTCGTTCACCAGCATCACCAAACGGATGGCTTGGGCCGCCTCCTCGGGCGTGGCGCCCTGTTTCAAATCGCCGCTCACCACCGCCACTTCGGCTTCAAAATCAATGCCCCATTCGGGTTGGGCGAAAATCTCGTCGCGCGGGCCGATAAAGCTGTCGGAGCCGCCCTGATACATCAGGGGGTCGTGGTAAAACGAAGCGGGCACTTCGGAATGGCGCGCCTTGCGCACCAATTCCACATGGTTCAGATAGGCCGAACCGTCCGCCCATTGGTAGGCGCGCGGCAGCGGCGAATGGCATTGCCCGGGATCAAACGGTTCGCCTTTGCCGCCATCGGCGTTCAATTCGTCGTATAAGGCTTTCAGACGGCCTTGAGCCTGATCCCAATCGTCCAAAGCCTCTTGCAGGGTGAAAATTTCGGGCAGCGCATAACGGCTCAAATCGCGGCTCACCACCGCCAAACGGCCGTCGCGCCCGCCTTGTTTCAATGTGGCTAATTTCATATTGAATCCTGTTTGTTTATTTTGTTAGGTTTTCAGACGGCCTGAACGCCTGTCTGAACACAATCGGTTAAGGTGAAAACGTTTTTACACTTCCGGCGGCTCGGTGCCGTCGTGTATCCAGCGGGCATGCTGCGGGGCGCGTTTGGTTTCGGCCCATTCGTTGAGCATTTCCCATTTCACCTTATCCAGCGCACGGCTCATTTTCGGCGTGGTAACGTCGCAGGCCAATTCGAGGCGGTGGCCGTTGGGGTCGAAGAAATAAATCGAGTGAAACAGTGTGTGGTTAACGGGGCCGAGCACGTCCACGCCGCCGGCAATCAGCCGCTCTTTGGTTTGCAGCAGCGTTTCCATGCCGTCCACTTTCAAAGCCAGATGCTGCGTCCACAGCGGCGTATTCGGGTCGCGCCCCATTTCCGGTTGGGTGGGCAATTCGAAAAAAGCCAGAATATTGCCGCCGCCGATGTCCAGAAAAATGTGCATATAAGGATCAGGCTCGCCGGTTGAGGGCACTTTGTCTTCGGCAATCGCCAATACAAAACCGGCATCCAGATGCTTTTGATACCATTCAACGGTTTCTTTGGCATCTTTGCAGCGGTAGGCCACATGGTGTACGCCTTGGGTAATCGACATGATTTTCTCCTCTCTTCAAGTTTAACTACTGGGCTTTGGCTAGTAAGCCCCAGGTTTTTTGCAGGCACAGTACGGCAATAATCACAACCGAGGGTACGGCAACAATATAAAACAGCTGCTGCGGTGTCATATTGCCTGCCTGAACCAGCCAGCCGCCCAGCACCGGGCCGATAACCGAGCCGATACGCCCCACGCCCAAGCTCCAGCCCACACCGGTGGTTCGGAACTCAGTGGGATAGTAGTTGGCGGCCATGGCGTTGATGGCAGGTTGCCCGCCGATAACGGCAAAACCGATAACGAACACCACGGCAAAGAACAAGCCGATTGAGTGCACTGTGCTGCCCAACAGAGCAATCGAAACGGCGGCTACCGTAAAACAGGGCATCAAAATACGGAAAAATCCTTGTTTATCAATCATCCGCCCCATCAATATCGTGCCGAAAGTACCGCCCAGTTGCAAGGTCGCCCCCAGCAAAACGGCGGTTTCCAAGGTCATGCCGGTAAGTTTGGCCAAGGTGGGCATCCAGCTCGACAGGAAATATAGCGCAATCATATTCATCAGGCTGATGACCCAGATGGTAAGGGTGAATTTGTGGCGGCCGTGCTCAAACAATGCTTTTACCGGCATTCCGCTTTGCGGCTGTAGGGTTTTGAATTGTTCCGGCAAGGTTTCGCCGGGGTAAAACTCATTGAGCGACTGGCGGATTTTCGGGCTGTCGGGTTGTTTCAACGCCGTGTATTGCAGTGATTCGGGCATATAGCGGTATAAAAACGCCAACAGCACCGCCGGCATAATGCCGCCCACCAAAAACACCGACTGCCAACCGAAACGCGGGATTAGAAGCGCCGCGATAAAGCCGCCGATCATGGCGCCTACGGTAAAGCCGCAGGAAATCAGCATCATCACCGAAATACGCTGGCGTTTGGGCGTAATTTCGCCGCACAAAGCCATGGCATTGGGCATAATCGCGCCCAAGCCCAAGCCGGTGATAAAACGCAGAATCACCAACTGGGTAACGTTTTGCGCAAATGCGGTGGCCGTCATACACACAGCAAAAAATAAAGTGGCCCATAGCAAAACCGGGCGGCGGCCGAATTTATCGGAAGCATAACTGAACGCCAGTGAGCCGACCAGCAAGCCGAACAAGCCGGCACCGAATACCGTGCCCAATTCGGTTTTCTCAATCTGCCATTGCTCCAAAATCGCCGGTGCGGCATAGCTTACCGATTGCACGTCAAAACCGTCCAAAATCATCAGGATACCGCATAAAATCAGGATCAGATATTGGCGGCGGCCCAAAGGGCGCTCGTCGATAATATCTGACAATAAAGGCTGGTTGCTCATTTCTCCTCCACTCTTTTTCATTAACTTATTGCCGGTGCCGGCATGGCGGGGCTTTTGATATCGACTGAATCCGGCTTGATTGTTCAGACGGCCTTTTTTGTTTTTATGTTGTTTCAGACGGCCTGCTTAAGAAAGACAAGGCCGTCTGAAAGATTCCGTTTCACACTTCCAACGCCCCGCGGCGGATTTGGTCGCGCTCCAGCGATTCGAACAAAGCCTTGAAATTGCCTTCGCCGAAGCCCTCGCGGTAGTCGCCCTTGCGCTGGATAAATTCGAAAAACACCGGCCCCAACAGGGTTTCGGAAAAAATTTGTAAAAGCAGGCGCGGCTGGCCGCCTTCGGTGGTGCCGTCCAGCAGAATGCCGCGCGATTGCAATTCGGCCACCGGTTCGCCGTGGCCGGGCAAGCGCTCTTCGAGCATTTCGTAATAAGTGTCTTTCGGAGCGGTCATCAGCGGAATGCCGGCCGCGCGCAATTGGTCGATGGTGGCGGGCAAATCGTCGCTCAACAGCGCGATGTGCTGGATGCCTTCGCCGCCGAACTGCATCAGGTATTCTTCAATCTGGCCGCCGCCCTGCTTGGCCTCTTCGTTGAGCGGAATGCGGATTAAACCGTCGGGTGCGGTCATCGCGCGGCTGGTGAGGCCGGTGTATTCGCCTTTGATGTCGAAATAGCGGATTTCTTGGAAATTAAACAGTTTTTCGTAGAACTTGGCCCAATAATCCATGCGGCCGCGGTAAACGTTGTGGGTGAGGTGGTCGACGATTTTCAGGCCGTAACCGAAAGGTTTGCGTTCCACGTCGGGCAGAAACTCGAAATCGATGTCGTAAATCGATCTGCCTTCTTCAAAGCGGTCGATCAGATAGAGCGGCGCGCCGCCGATACCTTTGATGGCGGGCAGGCGCAGCTCCATCACCGAAGTGGGGATGTCGATGGGTTTCGCGCCCAATTGCAGCGCGCGCTGGTAAGCCTGATGCGCATCGCGCACGCGAAAAGCCATGCCGCAGGCGCAAGAGCCGTGCTCGGCGGCAAAATAAGCCGCTTCGCTTTTCGGCTCGCGGTTCACGATGAAATTAATTTCGCCCTGGCGGTAGAGCAGCACATCTTTCGAGCGGTGGCGCGCCACCAATGAGAAGCCCATTTTTTCAAACAAAGGCTCTAAAACATCCGGCTCGGGCGAAGCGAATTCCACAAACTCGAAACCGCACAGACCCATGGGGTTGTCGAACAAATCGGTATGCATAAATTTCTCCTGTCTTTTATTTTATTCTCTCTTGCAAACAAGGCCTGTCTGAAAGCGTTTTCAGGCAAGCCTCAAAGCATCAAAGCATATATTGCGGCGTATTGGCCGTGATGAAACGATGCCTGTCTGAAATCATGTTTGCACAAACGCTATGTATTGATGGTGTATTTTCCTGTATCCGCTTTTGCGGATGCTTGACAAACATCATAATTTACGATTTATTATTAAGACAAACAGTTTTTTATAAATTATTTATCGGAAAAACTAATGAATCTAAGCATACGCCAGCTACGTGCATTTATTACGGTGGCGGAACACGGCAGTTTCAGCCAAGCAGCCCTACAGCTGCACCTCACCCAATCGGCGCTCAGCGGTTTGATTAAGGAGTTGGAAAATCAATTGGCGATGCGCCTGTTTGACCGCACCACCCGCCAATTACACCTGACCGATGCCGGCCGTCGGTTACTGCCTTCCGCCCAGCGTGTTTTAAACGATATCCACGCGCTGGCTGTCGAGGCGCAAAATATACACAACGGTCATAGCGGACAGGTTCGCTTTGCTGTCTCCCAGCAGTTGGCCGCTTCGGTGATTCCCGATTTGATTACCCGGTTCCAACAGCATTATCCCGATATCCGCCTGCACTTGGTCGATTGCTCGGTTGAGCAAGTACTCGATCAAGTCAATAACGCCGATGTCGATTTCGGCATGGGCCCCGAACGCACCCTACCCCCGGATATCGAATCCAATTTGTTATTCGCATTACCTTTTTATGTTGCCTTGCCCGCCGATCACCCGCTCGAACAACAAGCCAGCGTGAGCTGGCAAGATTTGCAGCAAGAAACCCTGATTACCCTGAACGGCCCGTTTACCGACCGGCTCGCCGAGGCTCTGCCCGAAACGGTAGCTGAACATATCCGCCACCCCCGTTATTCGGTTAATTTCCTCTCCACCGCCATCGGGCTTACCCGCAACGATCTCGGCCTCACCCTCTGCCTGCCCTATGCGGCTGATATGGTGCGCCGCAACGGCTTAATTATGCGCAAAATAACCGGGCCGGTCATCGAGCGGAAATTTTTTATTTACCGCAGGAAAAACCGCAGCCTCACCCCATCCGCCGAGATCTTTTGCCGTTTTCTTAATGAAGAAACTCCTTACTTGACCTGCTCCAATTGATAAAGAAAGAAGAGGAAAAACATGAAAAAAGCCGTAATTGTCGCCGCTAAAAGAACACCGATCGGCAGCTTCCTTGGCAGCCTGAGCACCGTCAGCGCTCCTCAATTGGGCAGCGTCGTGATCCAATCCTTACTGAAAGAAAGCGGCATTTCCGCCGACGCCGTAGACGAAGTGATTATGGGCAACGTGCTCACCGCCGCGCTCGGCCAAAACCCCGCCCGCCAAGCCGCCATCGGCGCCGGTATTCCGGTGGAAGTACCCGCCGCCACCGTTAACGTGGTTTGCGGATCCGGCCTCTATGCTTTGCAACTGGCGGCGCAAGCCATTGCCTGCGGCGATGCCGACATCGTGATCGCCGGCGGGCAGGAAAATATGTCACAAGCCCCGCACACTCTCAGCGGCATGCGCAAGGGCTTGAAATCCGGTAATCAAAATCTGGTCGACAGCATGGTGGCCGACGGCCTTACCGATGCCTATCAGCACTACCACATGGGCATCACCGCCGAGAATGTTGCGGAAAAGCTTGCTATCAGCCGCGAAGAACAAGATGCCTTCGCTTTACGTTCCCAGCAACGCGCCTCCGCCGCCGACCGTGCCGATAAGTTTATAAACGAAATCAGCCCGGTATCCATCCGGCAACGCAAAGGCGAACCGCTCATCATTGAACGCGACGAATACATCCGCCACAATGCCGATGCCGCATCCATCGCCAAACTAGCACCGGCTTTTAAAAAAGACGGCAGCGTCACCGCCGCCAATGCTTCCGGCATCAATGATGGCGCCGCCGCCGTTTTGATGATGAGCGAAGAGAAAGCCCGCGAGTTCGGCCTTACGCCGCTGGCCTCGGTAAAATCCTATGCCGCCGCCGGTATCTCCCCCGAAATCATGGGGCTGGGCCCTGTTCCCGCCAGCCAAAAAGCTTTACAGAAAGCCGGCTGGCAAGTGGCCGACCTCGACTTAATCGAAGCCAACGAGGCTTTCGCCGCCCAAGCAATCGGTGTGAGCCGCGAATTGAGCCTGCCTGAAGATAAAACCAACGTCAACGGCGGCGCCATCGCTCTGGGCCATCCGATCGGCGCATCCGGCTGCCGCATCGTGGTCAGCCTGCTACATGAGATGCAACGCCGCCGGGCTAAAAAAGGGCTGGCTACGCTGTGCGTAGGCGGCGGCATGGGCTTTGCTATGACCTTCGAGCGAGAAACGGATTAGATACTTTTCAGACAGGCATCATTCTAAAAATGCCTGTCTAAAAATTAGTTTTTTGCGCTTGAATGGTCAAACCAAGCGTCGCAAGGGTTGTATAACCTTGCTGTGCTTTTTGCCTGGCATACGCGGTTTTTGCCTCAAAAAACCGCTTCACCGGTCAATTGTCAACAGCCCCTAGAGAAAACCCCCGAATCGCCGAGCGGTTCGGGGGTTTGCCTCAGGTTCATGCTTACCTGATTACTGTACTTTGATTTCCACGTCTACACCTGCAGGCAGGTCGAGTTTCATCAAAGCATCGGTCGTTTTGTCGGTCCAATCCACGATGTCCATCAGACGCAGGTGGGTACGGATCTCCAATTGCTCGCGCGAGGTTTTGTTCACGTGCGGCGAACGCAGGATGTTGAAACGCTCGATTTTGGTCGGCAGCGGAATCGGGCCTTTAACAACGGCACCGGTACGCTTGGCGGTTTCAACGATTTCCTGAGCGGAACGATCAATCAGGCTGTAATCATACGCTTTGAGGCGGATACGGATTTTTTGGTTTGCCATTTATCAATATCCTTCAATTAAGCGATGATGGAAGATACTACGCCGGCACCTACGGTACGACCACCTTCGCGAATCGCGA
>NZ_JAUNHL010000016.1 GCF_030523955.1 Neisseria sp. | reverse complement strand
GATAGTACGGCAAGGCGCAGCAACGCCGTATCGTTCTTATTTTAAATGACTATATTAGGCCGCCGTGCTGCTGCGCCTTGAACTGCATCCGCATCTGCCGGTTCGGCAAAAGTCTTTGCCTGTCTGAAAATATTCAGACAGGCATTTTGCTTGCAAAAAGGGTAAAACCATCATATCGTTACAGGCGGCTACATGCTCATAACAAACCCATACGAAGGAAGAAACAATGAACGTACACGAAACGGCCAAAGCCGTGGCCGAAACCATGCTGGCGGGGTTCAACCGCCACTACATGCTCTACCGGGCCGTCTCGGCACAGGCGAAGGCTTTGTTTGAGGCTGCGGATTGGAAGGGGATTCAGGAGCTGGTGGCTTTGCGCATCCAAATGTATGACGAGCGTGTGGCGGAAGCAGTGGCGGTGTTGCGAGAAAAATGGGATGCAGGCTGCCTGCCGGACGAGGTATGGGCGGCAGCGAAGAAGGAATACATAGCCTTGCTGATAGACCACAAGCAGCCGGAATTGGCGGAAACGTTTTTCAATTCGGTATCGACCAAGCTTTTGGCCAAGGAGTATTTCGATAACCAGTTTATTTTCGTGAAGCCCGCCACCAGTACCGAATTTATTGATTCGGACGAGCCGATTTTCCAATCGTTTTATCCCGACACGCAGGGGTTGCGCGGCTGCTTGCGCAAGATTTTGCATTATTTCGGCTGGGCGGTGCCGTTTGAAAACGTGCGGGAAGACATCGGCGGCATCCTGCGTGCGGCGAAGCATTATCTGAAAGAAGAATGGCCGCCTAAGGAATTGAACCTGCATATACAGGTGTTGAGCTCGGCGTTTTACCGCAACAAATCGGCTTATGTTTTGGGGATGATGGTCAACGGCAGCAGCAAATATCCGTTTGCGCTGGCCGTGACCCACAATGCCGCCGGCCGCCTGCAGATTGATGCGGCGCTGTTCGATCCGAAGCAGATTTCGGTACTGTTTTCGTTTGCGCGGGCATATTTTCTGGTGGATATGCCTGTGCCCAGCGCTTATGTGCGCTTTTTGCGCGAAATGCTGCCGATGCGCTCCGACGGCGATTTTTACACGCTTTTGGGCCTGCACAAACAGGGTAAAAACATCTTCTGGCGCGAGTTCACCCAACACCTTAGCAATTCGCAGGATAAATTCATTTTGGCGCCGGGCGTGAAAGGCTTGGTGATGAGCGTGTTTACGCTGCCTTCGTTTCCCTATGTGTTCAAGGTGATTAAAGATACCTTCGGGCCGAACAAGGATTTCGACCGGGAATATGTGCGCCAAAAATACCTGTTGGTGAAAAAGCACGACCGCGTCGGGCGGATGGCGGATACGCTGGAATTTTCCGATGTGCCGCTGCCCAAGTCGCGTTGCGACGGGGCGTTTTTGGAGGAAATGCGCACGTTGGCGCCCAGCCAGATTGAGGAAACGGAAGACAGGGTGGTCATCAAACACGTTTACATCGAATACCGTTTAAAACCGCTCAACCTCTTTATGCAAAAAGCTTTGCCGGCGGAAAAGGCCGCCGCGGTCATCGATTACGGTTTCGCGCTGAAAGAGCTGGCCAGCGCCAATATTTTTCCGGGCGACATGCTGTATAAAAACTTCGGCATGACCCGTTTCGGCCGCGTGATTTTCTACGACTACGACGAAATCGAATACATGACCGACTGCAACTTCCGCAAAATCCCGCCGGCACCGAATCCCGAAATGGAAATGTCGGGCGAAGTGTGGTATCCGGTGCACAAAGGCGATGTGTTTCCCGAAGAGTTCGGGCCGTTTCTGCTTGGCGAGCCGGATGTGCGGCAGGTATTTTTGCAGCACCATAAGGAATTGCTCACGCCCGAATTCTGGCAGGGCAAAAAAGAGCGGCTGATGCAGGGTCTGATGGATGATTTTTATCCTTATCCGCAATCTGTGCGCTTTAGGCCGGAGAAAACGGAGGCCGGATTGGTGGACAGGACGGATGTGTGACTGTACGCAATGAGGATGCCTGTCTGAAAGTACGGAGTGTGTTCAGACAGGCTTTGCCTTATGTTAAAATCGCCCTCTTGTTCCGGAGTGTTCCAACCCCACGGTTAAACAATGATACAACCTTCCATCCGACTTGCCGAGCTTGTGCGCCTGCTGCAGGAGCGCGGCTATATTTTCGCGGCCGACCCGCAGCCGATTACCGATGTATTGCGGCAGGCCGAAGGCAGCAATGAAGAAAAACTCATCCGCCGCGCCCAGATGATAGACAGCGACCGCAAATTGCAGGACACGCTGGCCCGGGTGGACCTCACGGCGGGTTGGCTGGCCGCGGGCGCGGCGGCGCTTTGGCTGGTTATCGGTTTCTCCGGCACGTTCGGCCTGATGCAGCAGAGCGGCTTGAATTTTTTCTTCCTGCTCGCCGGCGTGCTCGGCCTGCATACGCTGATGCTGGCGGTATGGTGCGCCGCCATGCTGATACCGCGCCGCAAACCCGCCGGTTTTCTGTCCAATCCCGCCGCATGGCTGCGCGGCGGCGATCCGGTAAACCAAGCCATTGTGCGCCTCTATAACGACCAATGGCAGCAGCCGGCCACCCGCTGGCGGCTCGGCCAAGCCGGCCACCGCCTGTGGCTGGCCGCTTTGGCCGGCATGTTGGCGGCGGCATTATTATTGCTGCTGGTGCGCCAATATACGTTCAACTGGGAGAGTACCTTGCTGAGCGATGCGGCGTCGGTATCGGTGGTGCAGCTGCTCGCCTGGCTGCCCGGTTTGCTCGGTTTTCCCGTGCCGGACGAACAGGCGGTGCTCGGCAGCCGGATGGCCAGCAGCACGGAAACCGCGCGCCAATGGGGCGGGCTGCTTATCGGCAGCATCGTGTGCTACGGCATCGTACCGCGCGTTGCCGCTTGGTTGGTCTGCAAAATCATGGCCAAGCGCGAAACCGCCGCACTGCCTTTGGAAAAACCGTATTATCAGAATATCATCCAGCAATGGCAGAAACGCGTTGTCGATGCGGATACGCAAAAAGAAAGCATCGCTGCGGTGGCGCCGAAAATCAGCCTGAACCATGCGGCCAAATGGGCGGTGATGCTAGAAACCGCATGGCCGGACGCACATTGGTTCAAGCATATTCTGGGGCAGGAATGGCTTGACAAAGGCTGTGCCGACAACCGCGATGCGGTAGCCGCCCTCAAAGCCGGGCTGCAGGCCGAACCGGTGCAGCTTTTAATCGGCGTGCGTGCGCACACCGTGCCCGACCGCGGCGTGCTGCGGCAAATCACGGGCTTGGCCGAAGCGGCGGCAGGCGGCGCGGTGGTGCAGCTTTTGTGCGGCCATCCCGCGCCGGACGGTTTGCAGGAAAGCCTCGCGCAATGGCAGCAGGCCTTGAACGGGCGCGGCCTGCCGTGGCTCAACCCGCCGCGCGTCAGCCAGCAAGAACGCTTGGCCGGGCCGGAAGAATAAGCCGATCCTGTCTGAAAACATCTTTATCCTCCAATCCGACATGACAACCGAAATCCCTTTATCATTGGCCGTGGTCGGCCACACCAATACCGGCAAAACCTCGCTTTTGCGCACTTTGTTGCGCGACAGCCGGTTCGGCGAAGTGAAAAACGCACCCTCCACCACGCGCCATGTGGAAGAAGCGCTCATCAGCAACGGCGCGCAGACTCTGGTGCGCCTTTATGATACGCCCGGTTTGGAAGATGCCGGCGGCGTGCTGGATTGGCTGGAAAACCATACGTCCCCACGCAGCGACGGTATAGAGAGGCTGCAGCAGTTTCTCGACAGCGCCGAAGCCGCCGGCGATTTCAACCAAGAAGCCAAAGTGCTGCGCCAGCTGCTGCAAAGCGATATGGCGCTGTATGTCATCGATGCGCGCGAGCCGGTGCTGAACAAATATAAAGACGAGCTGACCGTACTTTCATGGTGTGCCAAGCCGGTAATGCCGGTGTTCAACTTCACCGACGGGCGCGATTTGACCGAATGGACCACCATGCTGGCGCGCCGCGGCCTGCATGTATACAGCGGCTTCGACACCGTTGCCTTCGATTTCGAAGGCGAGTTGCGCCTGTGGGATAATCTGGCCACCATGCTGCCCGATCGCGGCATGCTGGACAATCTGGCGGACATGCGCCGGCGCGAGTGGGCCAGGCTTGATGCCGATTCCCGCCGCGACATCGCCCATTTCCTGCTCGATGTGGCCGCCTACAAACAGGAGATCGACGAAAACGACCCGCCCGAGCATGTTCTGGCCAAAATGCAGGCCGCCGTACGCCAGCTCGAACGCACGTTTCAGCAGCAATTGTTTCAAAACTACCGCTTTTACCATGACGAAATCGACAGCGGAGAATGGGTTTTGCAGGAATTCCGGCAAGACCCGTTCGATGCCGACCTGCTCAAAACCTACGGCATCCGCACCGGCACCGGTGCCGCCACCGGCGCTTTAATCGGACTTGGCGTAGATATGGTGACACTGGGCGGCTCGCTGGGCCTGGGCACCGCCATCGGCGGCATTTTGGGCGGCGTATTGCCGAATATGCAGGATATTTCCGACAAACTGAGCGGCAGGCAAACGCTGTATATCGATCCGGAAAGCCTCACTCTTTTGGCCGCCCGCGCATTGGATTTGCTCTTTGCGCTGCAAAAGCGCGGACATGCGGCGCAAAGCCAAATCCGGCTTATCAGCGGGCAAACTCCGTGGCAGCCCTCGCGTCTGCCCGGCGAACTGGGCAAAGCGAGAAACCAGCCCAAATGGTCTTCTTTGAATACCGGGCAGACGGAAGGCAGCCGGCGCGAGCGTGCGGACGCTGCGGCCGCTTTAGCCAGGAAATTGCAGCTTTGAAAGCGGATTCGGGCAATGCCTGTCTGAAAAATGTTGCAAGCGCGGAACAAAATCCGCCGTATTTTTAAATTGAAACAAAACAACATTGACGCAAGGCAAAAAATGGTAGAAAATAACAACCGTCGGAGAAGTTATATCGCTTTTCCGGCAGTTTCTCCTCTATTTCTCCTTTGTAGACTTGGCACACATTCCTAAAAGAATGTGTGCATTTTTTTATTTGCTTTATGGCAAATGCCTGTCTGAAATAAAATTTCAGACAGGCATGGATAAAAACGGCATGTCTGTTTGAGGGAGTTCTTCGGCATGCTCCTCTTTGCTTACTAGAAAATGCCTGTCTGAACATATCTTTGCAAACCGAGGTATGTATATCGGCTAAAATGCGGCATCTTCCATCGCCTTTTGTTTCCGAGGATTTCAAATTATGACCACTCCGTTTACCGTCGCATTTTCCGTTAACGACAAACAGCCGATAGACATTATCGGCAAAATGGCCAACCGCCACGGTCTGATTGCCGGCGCCACCGGTACCGGCAAAACCGTGACCCTGAGAAAAATGGCAGAATTGTTCAGCAATCAGGGCATACCTGTTTTTCTGGCCGATGTAAAAGGCGATTTGTCCGGCATCGGCAAGGCCGGCGACGGCAGCGGTAAAATCGGCGAGCGCATCGCAGAATATGCTTTGGGCGATGCTTATTTGAGCGGGTTTCCGGTGCGCTTTTGGGATGTGTACGGAGAAACCGGTATTCCGGTGCGCGTTACCGTTTCGGAAATGGGCCCGATGCTGCTGGCCCGTTTGATGAATCTGAACGAAACGCAGGAGGGGCTGCTGAACCTGGTGTTCAAAGTGGCCGACGACAACGGCTGGCATCTGATTGATTTGAAAGATTTGCGCGGCATGCTGCAACATGTGTCCGACAATGCCAAAGAGTACCGCGCAGAATACGGCAATGTGTCTTCCACCAGCGTGGGTGCCATTCAGCGCCAGCTGCTGACGCTGGAGGGAGAAGGCGCCGAACATTTTTTCGGCGAACCCGCGCTGAAGCTGCAGGACTGGATGCAGGCCGAAAACGGCAAAGGCGTGGTCAATATCCTGAATTCTGAAAAGCTGATGCGCAGCCCGCGTATGTACAGCGCGTTTTTGTTGTGGTTTTTGGCCGAATTGTTTGAAATGCTGCCGGAAGTGGGCGATTTGGACAAACCCAAATTCGTGATGTTTTTCGACGAAGCGCATCTGATGTTCGACAACGCGGCGCCCGCGTTGGTGGAGCAGGTGGAGCAGGTGGTGCGCCTCATCCGTTCCAAAGGCGTAGGCGTGTATTTCGTTACCCAAAATCCGCTCGATTTGCCCGACACCATTTTGGGGCAGCTCGGCAACCGTGTTCAGCACGCTCTGCGTGCCTTTACTCCGCGCGACCAAAAAGCCGTACGCTCCGCCGCCGATACTTTCCGCAGCAATCCTGATTTGAAAGTAGCCGAGGTGATTACCGAGCTGGGCGTGGGCGAAGCTTTGGTGTCTTTTTTGGACGAAAAAGGGATGCCGGGCACGGTGCAGCGTGCCAACATCATGCCGCCGCAGTCGCAGTTGAGCCCGCTGGCGGCGGAAGAGCGCAATGCCTTGTTCCAAAAAGACCCGCTGTATGCCGGCTATAAAGACATGATCGACAATTATTCCGCCTACGAGGCTTTGCAGGAATTGGCGGCCGGCAAAACTGCTCCGGATGATGCGAAAACCGAAGAAAGCCGGCCTGCCGCCAAAGAAGCGGCGCCCAAAGAGGCTGCCGGAAAAGACGGCATCGTCGGCGGGCTTCTGGGCGGTTTGTTCGGCGGGCGTAAAAAGTCCAACCAAGGCATGGCTTATGATTTGGCCGATTCGGTGGGCAGCCAAATCAACCGCCAAGTCACCAATGCGATTTCGCGCAGCATTATGGGCGTGATTAAAAATATGATGAAATAAAGCCGTGTAAACAATAAATCTGGTTGCAACAATGCCTGTCTGAAAGGTTTCAGACAGGCATTGTTCATGGGGCGGCGGAACTTATGCTTCCGGCTTCGGCTTGATTTCGTCCGGGCGGGTCAGGGCTTGTGCTTCTATTTCCGCGTCGCTGAGCGGTTTTTGCGCATAGGTAAGCACGTCGTCCACCGAATTTTCAATCACCAATTCCTGCTCTTCCGCTTCCATTTCGTCGGCCGGCGTAGGCTCATGCTGCTCGGACAGCCGGTCGGTATGAAGCGCTACTTTCGGCCGTATGCTTTCGGTTTGCCCGACTTCCTGTACGGTGCTTGCGCGGGCATCGGCTTCGGCCGCGGCTTTGCGTTGCTCTGCGTCTTCGCGACGGTCGCGTTTGAGCAGGGCGTATTCTTGCTCTTCCATTTCTTCGGCTGGTGTGGGGCGTTCATTCATGGTGTTCTCCTTGTGTTATATAGTCGACGAAAATAAGAACGAGACAAGGCGGCAAGCCGCAGACAGTACAGACAGTACGGCAAGGCGCAGCAAGGCCGCATCGTTCTTATTTTAAATGACTATAGATTGCTGTGTCCGGATATGTTCAGACAGGCCCATCATAGCAAAAACAGGTGCGCAGCGGTAATGCATATGGCAGGGCTTTGCGCAGGGGAAATAAGCTTGTTTGCTATGTGTTTGATTTGAAATTATTTTTGATAAGCACGAAAAAAAACCATTCAGGCTCGGAAGCGAGAATGGCAAATACATATACGGGAAATGTCGTACTTACTCGGGTTGAGATGGAGTGTCGCAACCTTTGTGAGACGATTGAATTATAACTGAATTAATTTTAAATAGTGTTAAATATTGAAATTCGAATATCAATTTATATTTTTAATTAAAGAGCGGCAAAACGCCGTGCGGGCTATTGGTTTTCGCGTATCCACTTGAGCCAGGCTGAAAAAAGGCCGGGCTGGATGGCCGCGATGACGGAACGCTTGAATACGTGGCGCCCGCTCCAGAATTCGTCACCTTCCAAGGTGGCCAACAGGCCGCCCGCTTCTTCGAAAATCAAGGCGCCGGCGGCATAATCCCAAAGATTCTGCCCGCCGTGCACGTAAACATCGTATCTGCCGGAGGCAAGGTAGCACCAGTCCAATGTGCTGCTGCCCAAGCTGCGGATACTGCCGAAGGGCGGGAGCGTGTTCATGCGGCTGGACAGTTTGCCGGAGCGCAGGTGTTTGATTTCTACTCCGGCAATGGCGTGCTGCAGTTTTTTTTCCATGCTGTGCAGGGGGAGGGGCCGGCCGTTGAGAAAGGCGCCTTTGCCGCGTTCGGCGTAAAAGCATTCGTCGTTGACCGGGTTGTAGATGACGCCGAGCCGGGCGCGGCCGTTTTTGATGTAGGCGGCGGAGAGGGCGAAATGGGGGATGCCGTTGATGAAATTGTTGGAACCGTCGATGGGGTCGACCACCCAAAGGCCGTCTGCGGCATGTTTCCACAGCTCGCGCTGTTGGATGTCGGTCATTTCTTCGCCCATCATCGGGCAGTCGATAATTTTGGGCAGGCCGTAGGCAAACGCGGCTTGCGAAGCCAGGTCGGCCTCGGAAAAAATGCTGCCGTCTTTCTTTCGGCTGACGCTTACGTTGAGAAAGTAAGGCATTACCTCGGCACGCGCCACTTCGCGCACCAGCGTCTGCAATCGGTTTAACATGGTTTGTCCTTTAATCTTTAAAGCGGAAAACACGCAATCTACGTTTTTGCCGGCGGCCGGGCGCTTATCCTCTTTCACCGTAGATTCATTAAAGTAAGGAACTTTTTATGAATGCGTATGATTTGGGTATAATCCTTAGCGTATATTAACCCATTTTCCTTTTGAAAACATGCCCCGTTTCTATATTAATGGCGGGCTCTCGCCCGAATCGGAAGTGGCGCTGCCCGATAATGTGGTACGCCATATCCATGTGCTGCGCTTGCGCGAAGGCAGCGAGGTGGTTTTGTTCAACGGCAACGGCTGCGCTTATCCTGCGCAGCTGCAGCGTTTGGACAAGCGTTCGGCTTTAGCGAAGGTTTTGCGGCAGGAAGCGGCAGATAAGGAATCTTCGCTGGACATTACGCTGGTACAGGCGGTTTCGGGCGGCGACAGAATGGATTTTACACTGCAAAAAAGTGTGGAGCTCGGCGTTGGGAGGATTATTCCGGTATGGGCCGCACGCAGCATTGTGAAGCTTGATGCGGAGCGGGCCGGAAAGCGCGTGGCGCGCTGGCAGGAGATTGTGGTGTCGGCCTGCGAGCAGAGCGGACGCAATGTGGTGCCGCCGGTGCTGCCGCCGGCCGGTTTCGGAGAGATGTTGCAATGCCTGCCTGAAAGTGACGTGCGCTTGCTTTTGGGGCCGAACCGGGCGCAGAGCCTGTGCGAAGCGGCGGAGGCACCGCGCAAAATCGTGTTTATGGTGGGGCCGGAAGGCGGGTGGACGCCTGAGGAGGAGGCTTTGGCGCTGGCGGCGGATTTCCGGCCGGTATTGCTGGGCAAGAGGATTTTGCGCACGGAGACGGCGGCTTTGGCCGCGATTGCGGCGATGCAGACTTTGTGGGGCGATTTCGTTTGAGCGTGTCTGCCTGCTGCCGGTGTTGGATGCGGATGCCTGTCTGAAAGTTTGTTTTCAGACAGGCATGGACGATACTTAGGATTGTGTGCCGGAGGAGGCTTTGAGTTTCTCCAGCAAAATATCGGTACCTGCATCAACTAGGCGGAAAGTTTCTTCGAAATCGCCGGAATAGTAAGGGTCGGGTACGATGTTGTAACCGGATTGCGGGATGAAGTCGGTGAGCTTGGCAATGCGGCCGTCGGGTACGTTGATGATGGTTTTCAGGGCGGCCAGGTTGCCATCGTCCATGACGATGAACAAATCGTATTTGCCGGCATCGGCGGCGGTCACGCGCGAGCTGGCGAAGCCGGCAGGCTCAATGCCGCGGGACTTCAATACGGCGGCGGTCCGCCGGTCCATATCTTCGCCGTCGTGGTAGCCGGAGGTGCCGGCGCTGGCGGTTGCAATCCGGTCCGACAAACCGGCACGGGCGATTTTGTGGCGGAATACGAATTCGGCCATGGGGGAGCGGCAGATGTTGCCGAGGCAGACGAAAAGAATGTTTTGCATTTTTCAATACCGGTGTCAGGGTTAAGACGCGCGGGCAGGGTCGGCAAACAGCGGATTGTGGCCGGCAAGCTTGAGCGCTTGCCCGTAGTCGGGCAGTTCGCCGTTTTCAGGCAGCGGATTGTGCAAAAGGCGGATATGCTCCACTTGGCACTCCACCATCAAATCCAGAAAATCCTGCTGCACGGTTTCAATATGCTCCGCAGGGGAAAGTGGCCATGAAAACACCTGGTTTTGCAGCCCGAAACTTTGGTCTGTGGCGCCGAATCCGAATAAAAGGCGGCCGCCGGCTTGCGCCGCCATCACCACGCCGACGCGCGGGCTTTGCAGGCGTACGGCGCGGATGGCGTTGGCGGCAAATACATCCAAGGCCATGCGCAGGCGCATATGGCTCCCCTCGGCCAGTGCCAGAAGCGGAGCGGCGGGCGGCAGGGGGTTGGCGAATAAAGTGAGATTGGGCACGGTGAGGTTTTCCTGCCAAACCTGCATCAGGGGCAGGGCGGCATTGCGCAGATTGGTGCCGAGCACGCTTTGGACGGAGCGGTCGCCGTAGCCTAAGGCAAAGGCAACATGTACGGATTGACCTGAAGGAATAGGCAGGTCATCCGCGGCGAAGGTAGCGGCGAATCCGGCTGCGGCCTGAGCGCTTTGTTTGGCGGCGAACCATTGACCGGCGTTTACGGCCGAGAGGCGGGATGAGGAAACCAGTTGCGGCAACCAAGCGGCGTGCGCCAAAGCGCGGGTGTGCGGATAATTGGCAAGACAGGCGGCCAGTTCTATGACCGGGGCGTCGGTTTTCAAATTAATGTCTCGGCCGCCGCCGGCCACCAGAATGACAGGCAGGGCAAACCATTGGACTTCCTCGTCGGTTTTTGCCTGCAATACATTGTCGAGGTTGTCGAGAAGGGCGCGGTAAGCGGCGGCGCTGGGCGCCATGCTCATGGCTACGGAGAGGCCGAGGTAGTGGTTTTGCTTGAACATGCCGTAGATGGCGGCACGCAGCGATTCTTGGGCCAACTTGGATTGTGCCCCTCCTCTGCCTTCGGCAATTTGGTTGGCGTACAGCAGCAACTCGTTTTTCACGGGATCGGCGGGGTAGGGGCGGGTGTCGGGGAGAATGTGCGGATTCATGTGTTTGCCTTTGGGTTTGCGGGCGCAGTGGTGCGGGAATCAGAAACGGATTATATAGCAAAGTGAAAAACGGGTTTGCACGCAGTACGCATTTTCAGACAGGCATCTGAAATCGCGGAAATGGCCAATTTTAAAATTGCTTTGCCGGACCGGACGGCCTCGGGGAATGAAGTTGTCGTAAAATAGTTGCAATTTTTTTAATGAAACAGACATAGATTTTTCCCAATGCCGCATATTGCTAGGTAAAGTTAAGCAAGCCGGTATGATGAGATGGCAACTTATTTTATAATCGCATTCCATGCATAATTTTAATAGCTTTATATTCGGGGACTCACTTGGTTGCGGGCTTTGCCGCGCAGTCAAGCTTCAGATTGGTTGAACAAAATGAGCGCAGGTTTACTTCGTGTTTTAGTACAGAGCCAGATTATTTCCAATGATCAGGCAGCCGGTTTCCAGGAGGCGCTGAAACAGAACAAAGACATTACGCCTATGCTGTTTGAGGCAAACATCATCACGCCCGAAGCATTGGCGGAATTGCTGGCAAGGGTGTTCAGCTATCCTTTGCTGGATTTGTCTTTTTATCCCAGAAGCAATGTGTTGGCCGATATTTTGTCGGAAGAGGCCATGCTGGAAAACCGTTGTCTGCCGATTTTCAGAAGGGGCAGCAAAGTATTTTTGGCCGTTGCCGATCCCACGCAGATTCAAACTTATCAAAAAATTGCGTTCAGCGCCGGCGTGACCTTCGATCTGGTGGTGGTGCGCAGCGACCAGCTTGCTACGATTTTAGAGTGGCAGAACCAGCGTTCCACTTCGATTTTGAAAGAAATGAGCAAAGAGCAGGAAGGCTCGGCGGTACTTGCTCAAGCACTCTATATAGATAATGAAGAAGCGGAAGACGGCCCCATTCCCCGCTTTATCCATAAAACCTTGTCTGACGCGCTCAGCGTAGGAGCGTCGGATATCCATTTTGAATTTTACGAGCAAGTGGCGCGTGTACGCTTCCGCGTAGACGGACAATTGCGCGAAGTGGTGCAGCCGCCCCTGTCGGTACGCGGGCAATTGGCCTCGCGGATTAAAGTAATGGCGCGTTTGGATATTTCCGAAAAGCGCGTACCGCAAGACGGCCGCATACAAATTGCATTTTCAAAACACGGCCGCCCGGTAGATTTCCGCGTAAATACGCTGCCCACCCTGTTCGGGGAAAAAGTAGTGATGCGTATCCTGAATTCGGATGCGGCTACTTTAAATATCGACCAACTCGGCTTCGAACCGTTTCAAAAAGAGCTCTTGCTGGATGCGATCCAACGGCCTTACGGCATGGTATTGGTTACAGGCCCGACCGGTTCGGGAAAAACGGTATCGCTCTATACCTGCCTGAATATTTTGAATACGGAAAACGTCAATATTTCCACTGCGGAAGACCCTGCGGAGATTAACCTTCCGGGCATCAACCAGGTAAACGTGAATGAGAAGCAGGGATTGACCTTCGCCTCTGCATTGAAAGCCTTCCTGCGCCAAGATCCGGACATCATCATGGTGGGGGAGATTCGCGATTTGGAGACCGCCGATATTGCGATTAAGGCATCGCAAACCGGCCATATGGTATTTTCCACGCTGCATACCAATAACGCGCCGGCAACGCTTTCCCGGCTGCTTAACATGGGCGTGGCACCGTTCAATATTGCCAGCTCGGTAAGCCTGATTATGGCTCAGCGTCTGCTGAGGCGTTTGTGCAATTGCAAAATGGCAGTAGACCGCCCTCCTGCTGAGGCGTTGAAACGGGCCGGTTTTACTGATGAGGATTTGGCAAAAGAATGGACTTTATACCGCCCGGTCGGCTGTGACCGGTGCCGGGGCAAAGGTTTCAAAGGCCGAGCCGGCGTGTATGAGCTGATGCCCATCTCCGAAGAAATGCAACGTGTCATCATGGAGGGGGGCAACGAAGTGGATATCCAGCAGATGGCCTATCAAGAAGGTATGGTGGATTTGCGCCGGGCAGGCTTGTTAAAAGTGATGCAAGGTCTGACCTCTTTGGAAGAGGTATTGGGCAATACGAATGAATGATATAGCCAAAATATTTCAATCCCACTGCGGCGTCGCTGCACCTTAGCCGTATCTATCGTCTGCGGTTTTCCGCCTGGTATTGGTTGTTAGTATTTCGGCTATGGATAAAGCGGCAAACTGTTCGAAACGCAGTGCAAAAATATACATATAAGATAAAAGGTAATAATAAATGGCATCAAATCAAACTACGGGCGGTCTTTTCGGTATAGGTACGAAAGAAAAAGGCAAGCGTTTTACATTTGAAGGCAAAAACACGCTGACAGACCAAATCGTGCGCGGCGAAGTGGTGGCGAAAAACGAAGAGGAAGCGCGCAAAAAATTGCAGCGGCGCAGCATCAAGCCTTTGCGTGTCAGCAAAGTAAAAAGTACGCGCAAGAAAAAAATCACCCAAGGAGACATTACTGTCTTTACCCGCCAACTGGCTACCATGATGAAAGCAGGCCTGCCTGTAATGCAGGCCTTCGAAATCGTGGCCCGCGGCCATTCGAACCCTTCCATGACGCAAATGCTGATGCAAGTTCGGGGCGACGTGGAGCAGGGCAGCCCGATGGCGCAGGCTTTTTCCAAGCATCCGAAATATTTTGACCGTTTTTACTGCAATTTGATTGCCGCAGGCGAGGCCGGCGGCGTGTTGGAAAGTTTGCTCGACAAACTTGCCCTCTATAAAGAGAAAACGCAGGCGATTAAAAAGAAAGTAAAAAGCGCGCTGACTTATCCGATTGCGATCGTCGTGGTGGCCATCGTATTGGTAATGGTGATGATGATGTTCGTGCTGCCGGAATTCGGTAAAGTATACGAAGGCATGGGTGCGGAACTGCCCGGGCTGACTCAGATTATGATGAATATTTCACGGTTTTTCGTGGAATGGGGTTGGCTGATTATTATCGTGATGATCGGCGCCGTCGTCGCTGCCGTTAAAGCGGTACAGCATTCGCCAAAATTGCAGCGCCGTGTCGATGCGTGGCTGCTGAGGGTGCCGATTTTCGGTTCTATCGTGAGAAAAGCAACGATTGCCCGTTGGGCGCGCACTACATCCAGCCTGTTTGCCGCGGGCGTACCTTTGGTGGAGGCTTTAGATTCTGTGGCGGGAGCCTCCGGCAATATTCTTTATGAGGAAGGTACGCATGACATCCGTGCCAAAGTGAATCAAGGTATGTCGCTTACATCCAGTATGCAGAGTACCGAACTTTTCCCTAATATGGTGCTGCAAATGGCTTCCATCGGCGAAGAATCCGGCTCGTTGGAAGACATGTTGAACAAAGCGGCGGAATTTTACGAAGATGAAGTGGATAACGCGGTGGCCCAGCTTTCTTCGTTAATGGAGCCGATTATTATGGTAGTGTTGGGCTCCATTATCGGTGTGATTCTGGTGGCGATGTATCTGCCCTTGTTTAATTTGGGTAATGTTGTGGGTTGATGATGGTATCGGAAATCTACGCACCTTTTGCAGTGCCTTTGGCCGTTTTGCTCGGTTTGTTGGTAGGCAGTTTTTTGAATGTGGTCATTTACCGTGTTCCGGTAATCATGGAAAAACAATGGACGCTGTTTGCTAAAGAGCATTTGAATTTAGACGCAACCCCGGAAGAACGGGCACCTTTCACTTTGGCTTATCCGCCTTCCCGCTGTCCGGCATGCGAAAAGCCGGTGAAGCCTTGGCAGAATATCCCGATTGCCAGCTATCTTTTATTGAAAGGTAAATGCGGAAATTGCCAAACACATATCAGCCTCCGCTACCCTTTGGTGGAACTGCTTACCGGTGTTTTGTTCGGCATCGTTGCTTTCCGGTACGGCTGGTCGTGGCTTACCTTGGGCGGCTTGGTTTTCACGGCGATGCTGGTGGCCTTGACGTTCATTGATGCGGATACGCAATACCTGCCGGATTCTCTGACTTTGCCTTTAATCTGGTTGGGTTTGATTTATAATCTGAACGATGCGTTCGTACCGCTTGGCCAAGCGGTTTTAGGGGCGGTAGCCGGATATACCAGCCTTTGGCTGCTCAATTATATTTTTAAAAAAATCCGCGGGGTCGAAGGTATGGGAGGCGGGGATTTCAAGCTCTTTGCCGCCTTCGGAGCCTGGCTCGGCATCAGTACGTTGCCGGCGATTATTTTTGCAGCGGCGTTGGTCGGTTTGGCGGCATCGATTGTTCTGCGGATTGCCAATACGCAGCAGCAGATTGCTTTCGGTCCCAGTTTGGCCATTGCCGGCTGGTTGGCTTTTGTGGGAAACGGGCCTTTGCAAAAAGGTATTTCATGGTGGCTTAATTCTTCAGGGTTGGCATGACTGTTTGGGTAGGATTAACCGGCGGAATCGGCAGCGGCAAATCAAAGGCGGCTGCCGAGTTTTTGCGTTTGGGCGTACCGCTTATCGATGCGGATGCCGTCAGCCGCAGCCTTACCGCTGAAAACGGAGCGGCACTGTCCGGTATACGCCGGCAGTTCGGCGATGATTTGTTTGATGATCATGCCTGTCTGAAAAGGGCGGCTTTACGCGATTTGGTATTTGCTTCGGATAAAGCGCGCAATGATTTGGAAGCGCTGATGCATCCTTTGATACTGGCAGAGATCAAGAACAGGAAGGCTGCTTATCCGAATGCCGGCTACGGTGTAATCGAAATCCCTTTATTGGTGGAGAAGCCGGCATTCAAAGCAGCCGTTGACCGGGTTTTGGTGGTTGAAAGTGAAGAAGCAATCCGGTTGCAGAGGGTGGTGCGGCGCAGTAATTTGACAGAAGAGGCTGTGCTTCGGATTATGGCGGCGCAGGCGGCGGATTGGCAGCGGCGTATGGCAGCCGATGACATATTGGTTAACAACGGTACCGAAGAAGAGCTGGCTGCCAAAGTAGGGCGGTTCCATCTCTATTATAGCCGGTTGAAATAAGAAATATGCGGTGCTGTTTCGCCCGGCCTGAAGAAGGTGGTTTTGTAAGCCGCCAAAGGGCAACAAAATCTGCCCGCTATATTCTGCGGTAATTTGAACGTACATTTTCACTGATAGGGTTGGCGAGAAAGGATAGGCAGTGGCGGAAATATTGATAGTAAAATGCCCGACATGCGGCGGGCAGGTAGCTTGGATTAAAACCAATCCATACCGTCCGTTTTGCAGCAAACGCTGTAAAACCATCGATTTGGGTGCTTGGGCAAATGAGGATTTTAAAGTGGAAGCCATAGAGGAAGACGGATTTTCCGAGTCATAAGTTTAAGAAACGGAAAGCGCAGCCCGCCTCAGGGTTACAATAAACACGCATTAGATTGGAAATTTTTTTCTTAAAGCCGTTTAGCATACATATCAATCCGTTTATGAAACCGCATAAAAACCGATTTTCAGACAACCGTTTGAGCAGGGCCGAATTCGCCGCCTATTGTTTGCCGGCTACGGTTGCCTTGTTGTTGATGATGTTGCTGATTGGCGGAATGCTCGATGCCTCGTCTGGAACCGGCCGCTATCTGGTTGCCGTATTGTCGTTGAATATCAAAAGAAGCTTGACCGGTTTTATCCTTGTCGGATGCGTATTGGTTTTCTACCAGCATAAATTATTGATCAAACGCTGCAATGATGCCGGTTTGGGCTGGCCGGCAGGTGAAATTTTGGCCAAGCTCGGATTTTTTGCCGCCGCCTTGGGCTTTTTGCTCAGACCTTTGGGCTTGCTGGTATTGGGGTTGGTGTTTGCGCAATATCTCTACGGCCTGTATTTGCGGGATAATCCGCTGCCCAACCTGAGCGGCAATCCGCGTACCAACAGTAATCTGATGTTATTGCTGGCGGGGGCGTCTTATTTAATTGCGGTCGGGTTGGTTTTGGTATCGGCACAGTGGTTGGAAGCTTGGTGCGATTTGGTTTACCAAGGTTTACAAATGGTATTTTGGCGTTTATTGTAATCCGGTTTGTATGGCGCAAGTTCAAAGATATTGCCTGCGGCTTGCCGCCGTGCTTCGAACAATCGGTTTTCCCGGCTATGCAAATGCCTGTCTGAAAAAGTGTTCAGACAGGCATTTTTCCATTGTATCGGATGTTTATTCACCCGGGCATTCCGCGCATTCGCTGCGCTGTTCGCCAAGGGTAAGTTTGGCCGCTACGTCGCGCAGGGCGGTGCGCAGGCCTTCTTCGATAACCGGATGGTAGAACGGCATATCGAGCATTTGCGGAATGGTCATTTTCTGCTGATGCGCCCATGCCAGCAAGTGGGCGAGGTGCTCTGCGGCAGGGCCCACGATTTCGGCGCCGATAAAGCGGCCGGTACCTTGCTCCGCATAAATGCGCATATGCCCTTTGTTGACCAGCATCACGCGGCTGCGGCCTTGGTTTTTGAACGATACTTCGCCGATGGCTACGCAATCCGTGTTTTTGTAGCGTTGTTCGATTTGGCTGAATTTGAGACCGACAAAGGCGATTTGCGGATCGCTGAATACCACGCCGATGTGGCTTCGGCGCAGGCCGTTGCCGATTTCGGGATAGGTGCCGGCATTCTGGCCGGCGATTTTTCCCTGGTCGCTGGCTTCGTGCAATAAAGGCAGCTGGTCGGAGGCGTCGCCCGCGATGAAGATGTGCGGAATGCTGGTTTGCATGGTCAGCGGATGCGCTTTGGGCACGCCTTTGCCGTCTAATTCGATATCCAAATTTTCCAAACCGATATTGTCGGTATTGGGGGTGCGGCCGGTAGCGGCCAGCAGATAGTCGGCGGTATAGCTATGCTCTCGGCCGTTTTCCGACCAGGTGATTTCCACTTTGCCTTCCGGTGTGCGGCCCACCGAAGGGCATACGCCCAAATGCAAATCCAGCTCTTCGCCGAACACGGCTTGGGCTTCGGCCGATACTACGGGATCGGAGATTCCGCCCAAGCGTTTGCTGCGGCCGAAAATTTTGGTTTTGACGCCCAAGCGGTGCAGCGCTTGGCCGAGCTCCAATCCGATAACGCCCGGGCCGAATACGGCTATGCTTTCAGGCAGGGTGTCCCAATAAAAAACGTCGTCGTTAATAATCAGCCGGTCGCCGGCTTTTTGCCATTCTTCGTTAATATATGGGCGCGAACCGGTGGCAATCACGATGCGGTCGGCGGTGATTTCCGTATGACCGTCGATGCGGATGGTGTGTTCGTCCACGAATTCGGCTTTGCCCATAATGCGCTTGTCGGCCGGCCATTCTTCTACATCGCTCACTACAAAGCCGACGAAGCGGTCGCGTTCGGTTTTAATGCGGCGCATCACTTCCTCTCCGTTGACGGTGATGCTGCTTTTGTCCAGATGAATACCGAATGGGTCGGTATGCAGGGCATGATGCCGGGCTTCGGCGGCAGCAATCATCAGTTTGGAGGGCATGCAGCCTACCCGGGCGCAGGTGGTGCCGAACGCGTGGCTTTCGATGAGGTAGACATTGTCGGTATGCAGGCGGGCGTTGCGGAAAGCGCCCATGCCGGCGGTGCCGCCGCCGATAACGGCTACGTCTGCTTTGATTTTTTTCATCTGTTTTTCCTTTCGGAGGGTAGGTTTTCAGACAGGCATTTTATCTTAACAGTGATAGTGAACCTGCTTATTTCAATGCGTGCCGCCGGCCTTGTCTCCAAATAAGTTTATCCGCCCTATGCCTGTCTGAAAAAGCGGATTTCCGGTTGTGTGCCTGTTCGGGAAGCGCTTATCAGTAAGGAAAGCATGATAAAAACAGGCGGAAGGGGTTTTATAGTCATTTAAAATAAGGACGATACGGCCTTGCTGCCTTGTTTCGTTCTGTGTTGGTCGGCTATAAAAGCTTGCATTTTACGTTTTCGATTTTAAGAAGGGCCGCCACAAGGCAGCCCTTAAGTTTGGCGAAACGGATTATTGGGCCGCGAGGTAAGCATCCAAATCTTCGCTGCCGCCGATGTATTTGCCGCCGATGAACACTTGCGGGGCGGTTGCTTTGCCTGTGATGGCGCGTACGGATACGATGCTGGCATCTTTGCCCAATACGATTTCTTCATAGGCCAAGCCTTTGTCTTCCAGCGCTTTTTTTGCTTTTGCGCAGAATTGGCAGCCCGGCTTGGTGAAAATGGCGATGGATTCTTGCGATTTCCAGTTCGGAGCAAGGTAGTTCAGCATGGTGTCGGCATCGGACACTTTGAACGGATCGCCGGGCTCTTGCGGCTCGATAAACATTTTTTCGATTTTGCCGTCGTTGACGAGCATGGAGTAGCGCCAAGAGCGCTTGCCGAAGCCGAGGTCGTTTTTGTCGACCAGCATGCCCATGCCTTCGGTGAATTCGCAGTTGCCGTCGGGAATCATGGTGATGTTGTCGGATTCTTCGTCGGCGGCCCAGGCGTTCATCACGAAAGTATCGTTGACGGATACGCACAGGATGCTGTCCACGCCGTTTTCTTTGAATGCCTTGGCCAGCTCGTTGTAGCGGGGCAGGTGGGTGGACGAACAGGTGGGGGTGAATGCGCCGGGCAGGGAGAACACCACGACTTTTTTGCCTTTGAACAATTCGTCGGTGGTAATGTCTTTCCAAGAGTCGCCTACGCGGGTGTGGAAGGTGCAGCTCGGTACTTGTTGGCCGGTACGGTCTTGCAATGCCATAATCAATACTCCTTACAGTATGTTGGGATTAAAAACTTCGTGTTTCATCGGTCACTATTATAATCTGCCGATGACCGACGGCTGATTTATAGTTCAAATAATCTTTATTATATAAATTTATTTAAAATCAAATATTGATTTATAATTTCAAAAACAAAGCCGGGGCGGGTTTACATATGTTTTCCATGTTGGGCAAAGATTGTGACAGTTCAATGTCGTTTACGAAAAATTACGAATTGTCGGAATGAGGCTCAGGTTCGGGCGAATCTTCGTAAACTTTGCTGCGGATGCGGCTCTCGGCCAAGCTTTTGAGGGCGAAACGGTCTTGGCCGGGATGTTCGGCGGGAACGATGGGCGGGGTGAAATCGGCGGTAATCAGGATTTCCTGCATGGAAAGCACTCGCCAAATGGATTTGATGAGGTTGATGTTGGCAAACGACGGTACGGTGCTGCGCAGGCCGACATCGTTGTAATAACGCAAAGCGATGGGCTGGATGGGCGTTTGGGCTTGGATGGCCGATTCGAACAGTGCTGCTTTGAAGGGCAGCAGGCCGGTGCCGGGCGAGGTGGCGGCCTCGGGGAAGAAGCAGACGTTTTGGCCGGCTTGCAGCGAGGCGACGATGGCGGCATTGATGGGACCGATGTCTTTGCGGCTGCCGCGGTTGATGAATACGGTTCCGGCATGGGTGGCGATTTTTCCGAGCAGGGGCCACGACTGCATTTCCTTCATGGCGATAAAGCTGCTGGGGCACAGTGCGCTGATGGCGAAAATATCCAACCAGGATACGTGGTTGGCAACCACCAGGCTGTTGGAAGGCAGAACGGCGGGCGGTGTGTTGATATGTAATTTTACATTCAGGATTTTGAGCGCTTCGCTGCCGATGTGCGCCAAAATGCGGTTGCGGGTTTCGGCAACGGCCGATTCGGGGCGGGTAAACAGGCGGCTTTGGCTGATGATGAGGCTGCTGAGGCGCCAGAGGCGGCGAAGGCGCTGCAGGATGGGCGTTTTGTGGTGAGACATTGGTATGCGTAGTGGTTTTGATATGGCTGTATCACGGTTTGCTGTGTTGGAAGGATTGAGTAGTGTAGCAGGTTGCGCTGCAAAAGCAATCTTATCCGGCAGGTTGTTAAGGTTTGTATTTTATTTTTTAAAGGTATTGTTTCTTATAATATTATTTTCAGACAGGCATTGTATTGCGCTTTTGGCTTTATGCCTGTCTGAAAACTATTTCTGGCAGTGCGGGCAGAAAAAGGTACCGCGTTGGCCGAGGGTGGTTTTCTGTATCGGGCTGCCGCAGTTCGGGCAGGCCAGCTTGTGCCGGCCGTACACGGCGTATTCCTGCTGGAAATAGCCGCTGTTGCCTTCGCTGTCGACGAAATCGCGCAGGGTGCTGCCGCCGGTTTCGATGGCGCGCTGCAATACGGCTTTGATTTCGCGGCACAGTAAGGCGGCCTCTTTGCGGGTAACTTCGTTTGCCGGGCGTCGGGGCGATATGGCCGAGCGGAACAGGCTTTCGTTGGCGTAAATATTGCCTACGCCGACCACCAGTGAGTTGTCCATGATGGCAAGCTTGACGGCGCATTTGCGCTTTTGCAGGCTTCGGTGGAGATAGTCCGCATCAAATGCGCTGTCCAAGGGTTCGGGGCCGGCTTTGGCGAGGAGGGGGTGGTGTTCGGCAATGCCGGCAAACCATAAAATGGCGCCGAAGCGCCGCGGGTCGCGGTAGCGCAGGAGGGTACCGTCGGTAAAGACAAAATCGGCATGGTCGTGCTTGCCTGCTGCGGGGGCCGTGCCGGGCGTGAAAATACGCAGGCTGCCGGACATGCCCAGATGGATAATCAGAATGCCTGTCTGAAAATGCAGCAGCAGGTATTTGGCGCGGCGGCCGCACCGTATGAGGGTTTGGTTTTCCAATGTTCCGGCCAAACCGGCGGGCACGTGCCAACGCAGCTTGGGTTGGCGGACAAGGACGGCGGCCACGGTTTTGCCGCTGATGTGCGGAGAGATGCCGCGCAGGGTGGTTTCGACTTCGGGCAGTTCGGGCATGGGGGCTGGCCGGTGAATGGATGGGAGGATTATGGGTGCGGCGGCGGGATAATTCAAGCGGGATTTGCGGTGTTGCCTTGAGCGAAACGGTCGGCCAGCGTATAGAGGATGCCTGCGGTCAGGCCCCAGATGTCGTAATGAAGATAGGAGAGCGACGGTGTTTGAACCGTGCGGTTGAGGTGGGTGAAACTGCGTTGGCGGTAGAGGGCGGGGTTGAGTACGACCGAGAGCGGAATGTAGAACGCTTCGGCCACTTCGCCGGGATCGGGTGTGAGTACGGGCTCCTGCCGGGCCAGTGCGGGCACGGTGTGCACTGCGTATCCGCTGGGCGTATACCAAGGCGGCATGGCTTCGAATGTTTGCCACACATCGCGGGGCGTGCCCACTTCTTCGTGCGCTTCGCGCAGGGCGGTGGCGGCAAACGAGGTGTCTTCCGGATCGCGGCCGCCGCCGGGAAAGGCAATCTGGCCGGTGTGCAGTCGCAGTGTGTCGGCGCGTTTGGTGAGCAGCACCTGCCATTCTTTGTTGCGCGGTACGATGCCGAGCAGTACGGCGGCATGGCGGAAAGGTTGCGCAGGGTCGAACAGGGCGTTGCGCCGGTTCGGCAGCGCGGATTGCCCTTGCGAGAGGCTTTGCAGGAAACGGCTTAAGTCGGTTTGGTCCATGGCGGCATGCTTTCAGACAGGCATTGTTTATCGCCGATAATACAGAATTTTACGGTGCAGGTCCCTTCTTTTGTCAATCGGGAATTCATGGGAGGCAAGCCGATTATAAGCTTGTTTAGATGCCTGTCTGAAAGGCCGGATGCGCATCCCGTTAATTGTTGCAAAAGTCGCCCCGGCCTTAAGCCTTGTGATAAAGTAGCGCTTTGTTTTTACCCGGCGGGAATATGCCGGGCGCCGAATCTTGTTACGCCAAAGGGAAGTGTTATGCCTTTTTTCCAAAAACGCCTGCGCCCGCTTGCGCTGCTTCTGATGCTGGCCTGTCCGGCTGCCGGTTTCGCTTCGGGTGCTGCGCCGCAAACCTCGGACTACCGCCGGATAGAGGCGGACGGGGCAATCGGTCCGCTGCCGGTCAGCGAACATGAACGGCGCAGGCAAGTGGTGCAGCGGGCCGGCGAGCTCTTTACGCTGTTCGGCGGCGAAGTCGCTTTGCAAAAAGGCGACGCGGCCACGGCTTTGGCCAGCTATATGGTGGCCTTCAACCGCACTCAGGATCCGGCGGTGGGCGAGCGGGCGATGGAAATGGCTTTGGGTTTGCACGCATACGATCAGGCCGAGGCGGTTTACCGGCGTTGGCGCGAAATCGAGCCGCAGCCGGGAGCGGCGCAGCAACGTATGGCATTTGCCCGCAGTTTGGCCTTGAAAGAATTCGATGAAGCACAGCGGGGCTTCGACAAAGTGATGGCGGCGGCCGGAGAGGAAAACAAGCGCAAGCTCTTCCTGCAGCTTTCGCAGGCCGCGGTGGAAAGCCCCGGGCTTGCCAAGCGCATCGGCAGTAAAGTGAAGCGGGAAACCAAGGCGTATCCCGATATGCCCGAAGCGGTGATTGCCAATGCGATTTTCAGCGCGCTTTCCAACGATGAGCGCGGTGCGGTGAAGGCCTTGCAGCGGCTGACCGAGCTGGACACCCAGATTGCACCGCCCACCCTGCTCACCCTGCGCCTGATCGGCCGGCAAAATCCGGAAATCCTGAACCGCTTTTTTACCGGGGCCGATGCGGAAAAACTTTCTCCGATGTGGCGCCAGCTCCAAGTGGAAGCGTTGGTCCATTCGGGTAAAAACGCCGAAGCCTACGGTTTGCTGCAGCAGCTGTTGAAAGAGGCGCCGGATGCGGATCTCTATATGCAGGCTGCGTTTTTGGCGATTAACCAAAAGGCCGCGCTGCCTGTGGTGTTGTCTTATCTGGAGCAGGCTTACAAGACCGGTACGCAGGAGCAGCGCAGCCGGGCGGCTGCCGTAGCCGCCATGCGTAACGCCGATGCGCGCAACTACCAAGCGGCGCGCGAGTGGGCGGCACGGATTAAGGCGCCCGGTTATGCGTTTGACAAAGCGGTGTTGAACGCTTCCATTGAGGCGGAAGCCGGGGATTGGCAGAAAGCGCGCGGGTATGTGCGGGCGGCGGAAGGGCTGCCGGAACAACAGGGCAATTTTTTTACCGATGCCGATTTGTTCCGCCTGCAGATTTTCGCCGTATCGCAACAAAGTAATCCGCGGCGGGCTCTGCAGGAGCTCGATTCGCTTTACCAAAAAGTGCACACGCAGAAAAACAGCCAAGACAAACTGGCCGACGTTTTATACCAGCGCGCCATTCTGTATGCCGACAGTTTGAACGAACCGGACAAAGCCGTTGCCGATTTGCGCCGTTACCGCGAGCTTAGGCCGGATAGCGCCCAAGGCATGAATGCTTTGGGCTATACCATGCTCGGTATGCCGCAAAGCGATAAAAACGAAGCATTCGAACTTATCCGGTCGGCATACCGGCTGGAGCCCGAAGAAGCTGCGATTAACGACAGCATGGGCTGGGCGTATTTCATCAAAGGCGATTCCCGGGCCGCACTGCCCTATTTGGAATTTGCATTCGAAAAACAGCCCGATCCCGAAGTGGCGGCGCATTTGGGCGAAGTATATTGGCGGCTGGGCGAGAAGGACAAAGCCCGAGCCGTGTTCCGCAAAGGGTTGGCCGAAAAAGAAGGCAAACAAAACGTTTTGCGCGAAACCATGAAACGCTTGGGCGCAACCTTGCCGGCGGCCGAGTAATGTTCATACGCAGGGCAATGCCTGTCTGAAAGCTGTGGTATTTCTTTATCAGACAGGCATTTGTGTTCCATATTTCTTTTCAGACAGGCATTGATATGGGTGATGAAGATGCAGAGTAATATGAATATCCGCCGTATTTCGGGCATACTGCTCGGTTTGGCATTGGGCGCATGTGCGACGGTCGACCGGAAAACAGAGGGCTGGCAGGAACAGGCGGAGCGGCGGGATTTCAGCGCCGGAGGGCGTTTGGCCGTGAAGGCGGAGGGAAAAGGATCGTATGCGAATTTCGATTGGACTTACCAAAACGGCGTGCAAACCATTGATGTCAATACGCCGCTGGGCAGTACGGTGGGCCAGCTTTGCCAAGATGCGCAAGGCGTGTTGGCGGTAGACGGCAACGGCAAAGTATTCAGCGCGGCCACGCCGAAGGAATTGAGCGAACGCTTGCTGGGATACGATCTGCCGGTGCAATACCTGGACGTTTGGGCGGCAGGGCAACGGGTGAAAGGAGAGCCGTACCGGATTACTGCCGACGGAAAGCTGCAACAATCCGGCTGGACGATTTCCCGCCAATTAAATGAAAAAGGCATGCCGCGCATTTTGCTGCTGGAAAGCAGCAAGCTGACGCTGCGGCTGGTATTCGATACCATGCAAATATTGCCGGCCGGCGGGCAGGCTCCTTCGCAATGCGCGGCGCGGAGCGCGCGATGACTCCGCCGGCAGACGTCCCGGCTTTTTTAGCACCGGCCAAGCTGAATCTGGATTTGAGAATAACCGGCCGCAGGGCAGACGGTTATCATGAGTTGGAAAGCATTTTCTGCTTAATCGGGCTGTATGACGTATTGAATATCGCAGTGCGCGGCGACGGAAAAATTGTTTTGCATACGCCGGTTGCAGGTGTGCCGGCCGGACAAGATTTGACCGTGCGCGCAGCCGAGTTATTGAAAAGCCGCACCCAGAGCAGGCAAGGCGCGGATATCTGGCTGGAGAAACGCATTCCTATGGGGGCCGGCTTGGGCGGCGGCAGCTCGGACGCCGCCGCGGTGCTCTTGGTGTTGAACAAACTGTGGCGCTGCGGCCTCGACAGACAGCAGCTGATTGGCTTGGGTGCGAAGCTGGGGGCGGACGTGCCTTTTTTTATTTTCGGAAAAAATGCGTTTGCCAGAGGCATAGGCGAACAGCTCAGCGAGATCGAAGTGCCGAAACAATGGTATGTTGTGGCGCGGCCCGAAGTGCACATCAGCACGCAGAAGATTTTTTCACATAAAAACTTGACGCGTAATTCAAAACCCAGCATAATTTCGAGCTTTCAAGCATTGCGGCCTTTTAGAAACGATATGCAGGCCGTTGTGTTCGAAGAATATCCTCAGGTGTTTGCTGCATTTTCCGAGCTGCAAAAATACGGCCATGCCTTGATGACCGGTTCCGGTTCTTGTGTGTTTGTCGCTGTGGATAATAGGGCGGAAGCGGAAATAATCTGCCGCCGAGTTTCTGAGAAATATCAGGCATATTGCGTTGAAGGGCTGCCGGCTCACCCGTTGTTTGATATTTGACCCGTTTGAAGTGTTGGGGATTCGCCAAGTTGGTTAAGGCACCGGATTTTGATTCCGGCATGCGTAGGTTCGAATCCTACATCCCCAGCCAACCTGAATATTGGGGATTCGCCAAGCTGGTTAAGGCACCGGATTTTGATTCCGGCATGCGTAGGTTCGAATCCTACATCCCCAGCCAAATATTAAAGCGTGTAAGCCTCTCTTGCACGCTTTAATTACGTCCGGTTTGAAAATACTGTTGGCGCTTTTGCGAAATGCTTTAGGTGCGTATAATACGCTCCAACCGATTTGAAAAACCAAGGAAGCTGAATATGTTTCCTGCATGCAAAAAAACAACCTTGGATGGTGAAGAAATGGCAGCTTACGATAGCTTGATGGTATTTACCGGTAATGCCAACCCTGAGTTGGCCAAAAATATGGTTAAGCATTTGGATATTTCATTGGGTAATGCCTCGGTGGGCAAATTTTCCGATGGCGAAGTTGCTATAGAGCTGCTGGAGAATGTGCGGGGCAGGGATGTTTTTATCGTGCAGCCTACTTGTGCGCCGACCAATGACAATCTGATGGAAGTGCTGACCATGGCGGATGCTTTGAAACGCGCATCGGCCGGTCGAATTACTGCAGCCATCCCTTATTTCGGCTATGCGCGCCAAGACCGCCGTCCCCGTTCGGTCCGGGTGCCGATTTCGGCGAAACTGGTGGCGAATATGCTGTATTCGGCAGGTATCGACCGGGTATTGACTGTGGATTTGCATGCGGACCAAATACAAGGCTTTTTCGATATTCCGGTTGATAATGTCTATGCAACGCCGATTTTGGTTAACGACATACAGCAACAGCGTATTGAAAACTTAACCGTGGTCAGTCCGGATATCGGCGGAGTGGTGCGTGCGAGAGCGGTGGCCAAAATGCTGAATGTGGATTTGGCGATTATCGATAAGCGGCGGCCTAAGGCCAATGTGGCGGAAGTGATGAATATCATCGGAGACGTCCAAAGCAGAACCTGTCTGATTATCGACGATATGATTGATACCGCGAACACTTTGTGCAAAGCAGCGTCTGCCTTGAAGGAGAGGGGGGCGGAGCGCGTGTTGGCTTATGCCACTCATCCCGTATTTTCAGGAGAGGCCGTAAACCGCATTTTGTCTTCGGATATTGACCAAGTGGTGGTGACGGATACGATACCGCTGTCTGAAAACGGCAGGAAATGCGCCAAGATCCGCCAGGTTACCATTGCAGGATTGTTGGCGGAAACGGTAAGGCGCATCAGTAACGAAGAATCTGTGTCATATCTTTTCAATGAAGATATTGTCGCTCAGGGAGCGATGTTTCTCCCTTAACTCTGCCATCGGAAACTGGTCGCGGTTTTGAAGATGGTGTTTATTTATTTTTTGGAGTATTTTAATTATGTCATACGAAATTCAAGCTGCCGTGCGCGAAAATCAAGGTACTGGTGCGAGCCGCCGCCTGCGTCGCGAAGGAAAAACCCCGGCAGTTTTATACGGCGAAGGCCAGCAGGCCGCCGCAATCGAAGTGGATCACAGAACCCTGTTTTACGCTTTGGAAAAAGAAGCTTTCCATACCGCATTGCTCAAGCTGTCTTTGGATGGTAAAACCTACGATGTCATTGTGCGCGATTTTCAACATCATCCTGTCCGTCAGGAAGTGCAACATGTTGACTTTCAAGTGGTTGATTTGAACAAGCCGCTGCGTATCCGTTTGCCTTTGCGCGTTGTGAACGCCGAAAAATCCCATGCGGTAAAATTGCAGAGCGGGCGTGTTTCCATATTGGCCAGTACTGTTGATTGTATTGTAAATCCTAAAAGCATTCCCGAATTTTTGGAGCTGGACTGTGCAAATGTTGTGGCCGGCGATATTCTGCATTTGTCGGATGTGAAATATCCGGAAGGAGTTTACAGTATTGCTTTAAAACGTAATTCTAATCTGGCTGTTGCTACTGTTACCGGTAAGAAACGTTAACTGTTGTGACCTGAATCGTACTTGGCCCTGCTGTTGTACAGTAAGGGCTTTGTTTTTCTGGTTCCCCGCATTTTGTAAAGTTCCCGATGTTGCTTTTAACAAATAAGGCAACCTTTTATCTGTCATAAGATGAATAAAATAAGATATGGTGTTATCCTAGAGCAGTTTTGAATTGGCTGTGCTGAAACGTGAATTATGACGTATATTTATTTCGCGCTGTAATTTATATGTAAATAAAATATGTACAAATTAAGTTGGAAATATGCAAAAGCATCTATTCTATAAAACAACCGGTTATCTTAAGCGCTGCTCTGCGCTTTCTGTTGCTGTTTTTATGATAAGCCAGCCGGTTGCCGCAAAAGAATTACGCGAAATCCTACAAAAATCGTTAGTGGCTGACCCGTCTGTGTTGGAAGCGAAAGCCAATGTGGCTTCTGCGCAGAGTGCCACGAAAGCGTCGAGGGCGGCACATTATCCGGTTGTCGGGTTTACAGGCACCCAAGTGTTGGCTCAGCGTAATGATGACAGAGTCGACGATTTGGATAACGCGATTGGTTTGAAAGGCAGTGTGAACCTTTTTTCCTGGGGCGGTATCGAGGCATCGGTCAATAGGGATAAGAATAAAGAAACCCATTACAAATATAAATACTATGAAACCCAAGAGGAATTGGGAAGCGAAATAGGCAAGCTTTATCTGACGGCCTTGCGCGCTAAAGAATCGATTGAAGTGAATCAGCAAAGCCTGAACCGGCATAACAAACTGTTGCGCGATTTGGATGTGGTGGCCAAATACGACAGGGGCCGCCGTTCTGAAGTTATCGAGGCGGAAGCAAGGCGCCTGCAGGTGCAGACAACGATAGCGCAATTGACACGTACTATGGAACTGGCGCTCAGCCGTTTGTCCAAGTATCTCCCGACCCCTCTGCGTCCCCAAGATTTGCAAGACCCTTTCAGAACAGAAACCGCGCGCACCTTGGTCAGCCGATATAAAGGTACGGACAATGGCGTCAATCCCAGTTATCTCGCTCAAAAAGCGGAACGGGAGAGTGCATTTTATGAAATGGAAGTTTCCAAGGCAGCCAGAAAACCGGCCATTAATCTGGAAGGTATTGCAACTCAAGAAACCAAACAGCTTTATCTGAACCTAACATGGAATTTCTTCGATCAGGCTGCCCGTCATACTATAGATAAAAATGCGCATACGGTAGAGGCCGCGGATTCGAAAATGGATCAGATTTTGCGTGAAGTGGTGGAGCGCTCCAAGACCGCTGAAATGGATATGGCGCAAAGCGAACTTCGTTCCGGTATTACTGCCCAGCATATCGTCTCGCAAAAAGAAGTGGTGAAAGCTTATGAGCTGCAATTCAAAGTTGCGCGCCGCACGTTAACCGATGTGCTCGGTTCTTATAACGAGCTTGCCACAATCGAACAAGAATACGTCACCTCCCGGAACGATTTTCGCGATGCCGCATTGGAGTATCTAACGGCGCAAGCCCAAGTGGCCAATTGGGCGGGCGTGAGCCCTGAAGAATAAACAGATTTAACTTTGAACTTTACGATTGAATAAAAGCTATGAAATCCATCGTCGAACATATTGCTTTGGCAACCCAGATATTAGGATCTCCGGTATCCGAAGCGGTTTTATCTGCCGAAGTAGTCAGAGATAAAGCACTGAATGTCAATTTTCATTCATTGAGGGAAGTATTGAGAAGCCATGGCTTTGAAAATACGCTTTCTAAACGCGGCTTGGATGAAATACCGTCATTGGCTGTGCCGGTTGTCATTATTTTGCATAACGAAGAAGCGGCTGTTGTAACGCAAATAAACGGGGCAGGGCGTTCGCGAACCTATCACATCCGCCAAGCCGACGGGCTGGCGCAAGAATTGAGCTACGAACAGCTCTCCGATCTTTATTTAGGCTATTGTTGGTTTATCAAGCCGAAGATGGTGTCGGACACACGTTCCGATCTGCCGGAATACGATTTGCCCAAATCATGGTTTTGGAAAGTAATTTGGCGTTTCAAAGGTTATTATTACCAAGTAATTCTGGCCACTTTCATCATCAATTTCCTGGCTTTGGTAAGTTCGCTCTACGTGATGAATGTTTACGACAGGGTGATTCCGAACCAAGCATACGAAACATTATGGGTGCTGAGCATAGGTGTGTTTTTGGCGATTGTTTTCGAATTCGCTGCTAAATTGATTCGAGGCCATTTAACCGACATTGCCGGTAAAAAAGCGGATTTGATTATCAGCTCCGCCCTGTTTCGTAGAGTAATGGCCCTGCGTTTGGCAGATCGTCCCGCTTCTGCCGGCTCTTATGCAAACAATCTGCGTGAATTTGAATCGGTTCGTGAATTTATGACCAGCGCCAGTTTGCTTACATTGGTCGATCTGCCTTTCTTGCTGTTGTTCGTATCCGTAATCGGCATGGTCGGAGGCAAGCTTGCATTGGTGCCTTTGGTCATAATACCGATAGTTGTCATTGTTGGCTTCATGGTTCAGCGGCCGTTATCCCGTCATATCAATGAATCGATGAAGGAAGCATCGCAGCGGCAAGGTTTGGCCGTAGAAGCCTTGGAAGGTATTGAAACTTTAAAAACCAACAATGCAACCACCTGGGCGCAGCAACGCTGGGACGAATATACCGCCAAAACCGCAGCCTCTTCCATTAAAGTTAAAGATACCAGCAATTTTGTGATTAATTTCGCCGTGGCCATGCAGCAATTGAATACCGTATTTCTGGTATTGCTGGGCACCTATTTGATTCATGCGGAAAACCCGAATGACCGTATTACAATGGGTGCGCTGATTGCCGCAGTCATCCTCTCGGGAAGAGCCTTGGCGCCGTTGGCGCAGATTGCCGGCTTGGCCACCCGTTTCCAGCAGGCCAAATTGGCTTTAAGCGGTGTAAATAATATTGTCGAGCGTCCCATTGAGCGTAATCCCGAGCGCAAATACATCACTTTGGATAATGTCCAAGGCGCAATCGGTTTTGAAAACGTATCGTTTCAATACAACCAAGACAACGCCACCGCGGTATCCGGTTTGAATATCAATATCCGTTCCGGAGAGAAAGTCGGCGTATTGGGGCGCATAGGCAGCGGAAAAAGCACCATGCTGAAATTGGCCGGAGGCCTGTATGACGGCTCGTCAGGCAATGTTACCTTAGACGGTGTCGACATGCGGCAAATCGACCCCAGTTTTTTAAGAAACAAAGTGCTGCTGTTGAGCCAGTCTCCCCGTTTGTTTTTAGGTACCTTGCGTGAAAATATGGATTTGGCGCGTACCGACGGCTTTTCAACCGATCAAGAATTGCTGGTTGCCTTGAAACGTTTCGGCCTTGACCGCATCATCAAAAATCATCCACGCGGTTTGGATATGCCTTTGGGGGAAGACGGTTTGGGCCTGTCCGGCGGCCAAAAGCAGATTATTTCCTTGGCGCGCATGACATTGCGCAGCCCAAAAGTCGTATTGCTGGATGAGCCTACCACAGGTTTGGATCAAGCAACGGAACGTTTGGCCCTGAATGCCGTCGGACAATGGTGCAAAGACAAAACCATGATCGTCGTAACGCACCGCCCGCAAGTGCTGCAGATTGTCAACCGCATCATTGTCATGGACAATGGCAAAGTCGTTATGGACGGCCCCCGCGATTTGGTATTGCAAAAGCTGATGCAAAATGAGCAGCAAACTTCTCCGCAGCAGCCTGCGGTGCCCGAGCAGCAGGGCAGCCGCCAGACCCATAATTGAGCTTGCGTATTTGAGACACAGGCTGCCTTATGAGCAGCAATTTCATAAAAATTAAGTGATAAGGTTGTTATCATTATGAGTGAACAAAACAATCAGGAAAGCGTTAAATCCAGTGATTTGAAGCTCGTAAACGATTTGAATGCGGCTTTGCAAAAAGAAAAGCATCACGGTCAGTTTTGGGTGATCATATTATTCTTTGTCTTCTTAGTCGTATTCGTGATTTGGGCTTACAACAGCCCCTTGGAAGAAGTAACCCGCGGCAACGGCAGCATCGTACCCAACAGCCGCGAGCAGATTATCCAGAGCTTGGATCCCGGCACCATTTCCGAAATGAAAGTCAAAGAAGGCGATATCGTTGAAAAAGGCCAGATTCTTTTGCGTCTCGACGATACAAGAAGCTCGGCCGTACTGCGCGAAAGCGAAGCCAAAGTGGCCAACTTGGAAGCCATGGTTGCCCGCTTGAAAGCCGAATCATACGGCAGCCCTTTAACTTTCCCCGAAAATATCAGCCCGGCCTTGAAACAGCGCGAACAAGCCGCCTACATGGCGCGCCGCCGTGCGGTTGTAGACGCGGTGCAAGGCCTGCAAATGAGCAAAGCCGCATTAGACAGGGAAATCGGCATCACGGCGCCAATGGTAAAACACGGCGTAGTTTCAGAAGTAGAGCTGTTGCGTATGCAGCGGGAATCCAGCGATTTAGCCGCACAAATTTCCGAGCGGCGCAACCGCTATATGGCCGATGCCAATAACGAATTGGTGCAAACCGAATCCGAATTGGCACAAGCCAAAGAAAACATGGCCATGCGGGCCGATCCCGTTTCCCGCTCCCTGATTCGCGCTCCCTTGCGCGGTATCGTGAAAGACGTAAAAATCAACACCGTAGGCGGGGTGGTGAATGCAGGCCAAGACATCCTGACCATCGTTCCCTTGGATGAAAAATTATTGGTGGAAGCCTATATCCGTCCGCAAGATGTCGCCTTTATGCGCCCCGGTCTGCCGGCGGTAGTTAAAATCAGCGCATACGATTATGCCATTTACGGCGGCTTGGACGGGAAAGTCACCATGATCAGCCCCGACACCATCAGCAACCAAGCACGTACCGACGAATTGAAACTGGATCCCAACCAAGTTTATTACCGGATACTCGTACAAACCGACAGCAACAGCTTGAAAGACAAAAACGGCAAACCTATGCCGATTATTCCGGGCATGGTTGCCACGGTGGATGTAAAAACCGGCGAAAAAACCGTATTCCAATACCTGATCAAACCGATTACGCGCATGAAGCAAGCGCTAACCGAGCGCTGATAGCGCATACCGCAAAGCCCTGCACCATGCAGGGCTTTGTTATGGCAGGATTTTCGATATAGTGCAATGACTGAAAAGCGAATTAAGTAGATACTATGTTATCTGTCAAGCCAAATCCCCCCGTGTTTGGTAAACAGTTTGGTGTTTCGGCACACCGAAACAGAGATATGCGCCAGTTTGTGCGTAGCTGCGCCAAGGGCTTGCATTTTCGCCTTGTTCGGGACAGCATGCGCGTGCAAAGTGCTTTGTATCCGAGTTGTATGACGAAAGCGATTCGAGCAACAGACTTTCCGAGCCCACGGCTATACTTTTGCCGGAGAGAAATGCCACACTACGCACAACCGGCAGAAAATGGACGCTCGAACCAATGCAATCGGAGCCGTTCGGAAGGATTTATAGTCATTTAAAATAAGAACGATACGGCGTTGCTGTGCCTTGCCGTACTATCTGTACTGTCTGCGGTCTTGTCTCGTTCTGTGTTAGTCGACTATATTTGCGCTCAGGTTGTTTGGCTGTCCGATTGGCGGCGATATTTTTTATGCTTGGTTACCGGAGATTGGGAAGCCGACAGTGATTGCAATGGATAATGCGGTATTCCATAAACAGTGGGAAGTTATTGAAACCGTTAACCGGGCGGAACATAGGATTTTATGGTTGCCATCTTACAGCCCGGATTTAAATCCGATTGAGAAAACATGGGCTTGGGTGAAAAGTTTGAGAAAGCAGTGGCAGCTTGATTGTATTGAAGCTTTGTTTTTTGGATTTTAACTATATAAAGCCCATCCCTGAAATCGGTTTGCCTTTTGTAACGGTTTCAAGGCTGTGCTTGCTTTCGGATGCACCCATGCCTGTCTGAACCATTCAGACAGGCATAGACGCAAACAACAAAAGAGCCTGCAACAGCAGGCTCTTTTCGGCTAATCTTTGAAAGATTAGAATTTGTGACGCAGACCAACCAAACCGGCAGTAGTTTCGGTTTTAATGTCTTTACCAGCACGCAACCAGCCGGCAGAAACCATAGCAGTAGTACGTTTGGAGAAGTCGTAGTCAGCACCCAAAACAACTTGGTGGTATTGAGTAGCGCGGCGTTCTTCTTCAGTTAAACCAGCACCTTTAGCTTTGAAACCGTGGGCATAAGAGATACGCGGAGTAACGTTACCGAAAGTGTAAGCGCCAGTTACAGCAGCTTCGTGGGCTTTCAAGCCAACAGAACGGTCGGTTGCACGGTCATAAGGCTCACCGTCAGCATTCAGCAAAGAGGAGCTTGACAGAGCATTACGGTAGCTATCGTAGCTATCCCAACCATTAGTGTATTGATATCCCAAGCCAACAAAGAGGTTGTTGGCATCGTAACCAACCTGTACTTGGTGAGCTTGACCAGACTTACTGTTGTCATCAGCTGTTATATAAGCAGATTTTTTATAACCCACACCGTATTGAGCAAAGAATCCAGCATTTTCAAAGTTCACACCACCGTAGTAAGAAGAAGTGTCACTGGCAACATCATCACGACCAGTAGTACGACCAGAAATACCGCGTACGGTAGCACCATTGTCACGTGGAGCAGCTTGTACGTTGAAAGAGAAACCTCCCCATACCGGAGAATCATAACGTGCGGAAACAACTCGCTCACCGGTACGTGTGAACATACCCAAGCCCAAGGCATTGTTACTGTATTCCCACGGATCAATAGCATCCATATCTTTCAGCTGGGTGCTCAATTTACCGGCACGGATTTTACCCCAGCTCTCGCCTTCCAAACCGATGAAAGAATCACGGGTACCCCATTGACCATCACCACCAAGAGGTGTGTCTTGCTCAACCTGCCAAATGGCGTTCAAGCCGGAACCCAAGTGTTCGGTACCTTTGAAACCGATACGCGAACCGAAGTCGGCAATTTTAGTTTCAGTATGGCTACGCTCACGTGTATTGTCATCAGAACCTTTAATTTTGGTTTTAGCTACTTCAACACCGGCTTTGATTTGACCGTACAGAATCACTTCGGCAGAAGCGGCGCCAGACAAAGCAACCAGAGACAGAGCAATCAGAGTTTTTTTCATTGCTGTATTCCTTTTCTATCGTTAAGAAAAACAAACTTCAAACAGTATCCAAAACTGCCTGAGTTTCGAATTCACCGCCTAAACGGCGATTCCATGACTGCTAATATAAATGCTTCGTTTGGAAAAAACAAACTTTATCGGCTTTTTTATGCTGCGTTTTTGCCGGCAGAGCATGGTTTTTGCAGCATTCAATATCATTTTTTTCATTTATTTCAATATGATAGTAAAAATAAAAATTGTATGTGCGATTTCGCAACAAATCCTGTTTTTTTGTTGCTTTTTGGCACTCCCGGTTTATTATTCGGTATGCCTTCGGGTATAAACGGTTATTTGTTCCGGGCCCGGCCGGCTGAAAATTGACCTGCCCAGCGGCCATCGAAGCCGAGAATTGCAGAGTTGCTTTATTTAATCCGGCAGCAAATTTATTTTTCTATAGTCATTTAAAATAAGAACGATACGGCCTTGCTGCGCCTTGCCGTACTATCTGTACTGTCTTCGGCTTGCTGTCTTGTCTCGTTCTGTGTTAGTCGACTATAGAAGGGGCGGTACGCTGCAGACCTATGCCAGCAATACGGCAATAGACATTGCCAAAGACAAACTTATGGAAGCCCGGAAAAATCGCTATACCGGACTAAAGCTTAGCTTATTTAGTTTGGCTTTTCGGCCATCGTATATATTCAGCGGATGCGGGCGCCCGGTGTTTTCTGCAAACGGCGTTTCATGCCCGCGAATTCTTTATCCAAGCTAATGATAAAGGCTTCGCGGGGGAAGGGTGAGGAGGAGAGCCGTTCTGTTGCGCGTCGGATGGCGGCGGTGCGGCCGAGGAGGCGTTGTTTGACGGTGAAGGCGATGATGTAAACGGGTTGGTCGGTATGGTACTGCACGATTTTGCGCACCAGATACACTTCGTCCAAATCGGGCACGGTATCCAGATAGGCATAAAAATCTGCCGAATCTTCGGCGGGCAGGCAGGCGGGGGCGATCTGGTCATCCGGCGTACAATAGGTGCGCTCGGCTTGGGCGGCTTCGGCTGGGGCGGCAAGTCGGGTGAGGGTGGCTTGGCAGTAGGCGGCGGCATCATGGCGGCCGAAGCGCTCGTGGTAATCGCGCTCGAGTGTGGCGGCTTCGACGGCCAGGGAGCTGTCTAAGGCTGCGGCGCGGCGGACCAGGGGTACGCCGTCGCCGTCGTGCCTGTCCAGCAGCAGGCGGCCGTATTCGAGGTTGGTGCCGGCGCAGCCGGGGTCGCGGCGGTACAGTACGGCAAATTGCCGCAGGGCTGATTCGGTATCGCCTGCAGCGGCTTCGGTGAGCAGGGCGCGCTCTAGGGCGTCGGATGCGGAAAGGGTGCCGTGCGCGGCTAGCGCGTCAAGCTCTTTCAGGCGGTTGAGGTGGTTTTGGTGGGTGTCGTAAGCATGTTGCCAGCTCGAACGGATGCTGCCCTGCCACCATTCTTGGTCGAATTGCCGCTGGGCTTTGGCCAGAGCGCTGCCCAGCAAGGCGGAGGCGGCTTGCCCCTGCCGGGGAAAATCGAGACGGGCAGGCAGGCGGAGGTTGTTCAGACGGTGCTGCAGGGTGGGGCTGGTGTTGTATATGTAGGCCGGCATGCTGAGCGTGTTGTCGAGATGGCTTTGCAGCTTGGCCGGTTTCAGGCAGCCGGGGTAGGCGCTAAAAGGCATTTGGACGGGCTGTTTGTGGCTTCGGCTTTGCTCGGTAAGCTGCTGCCAGAAGTCGGATTCGAGATAGGAGGCGGCTGTGTAGAGGTTGCACAGTGCGCAAGCGAGGGTTTCGGGCGGGCAGAGGCGGGCGGTTTCGGCGTCGTTTTGCAATACGTTTTGGCAATAGAGCGGATAAGTGTGCAAATCGAGCCAAGGCAGTATGTATTGGAAAAACGGAGCGCAAAGCGGACCTAAAAAAAGACTGCCTTCCAAGCTGTCGCGCAGATGGGTCCAGCGTTTGATTCGCAAACTCATGGTGCTTTGCAGGCGTTGGTTGCCGTTGCGCACATGTATGAGCTCGTTGAGGAGCACGCTTTCGAATTGTTCGCGGGTGAGGGTTTGCATCAGCGGGAGGCCGACATTCAGAACGGTATGTTTTTTGCCGGACTGCCCGTTGATGGCCAGATGTTTGTTCAGGTTGATGCGCACTTGGCTGCTCAGGCCGAGCTTGGCGGCGGCGTCTTGCACCATGGCGAAGAGTTCGGGAGATTGTTTGGCATCGAGGGGAATGCTGTCGGGCCGGTCGTGGAAAGAAGCCGAAAGAGGGCGGATGATGCGGCTCAAGATAAGGAGGCTGATGACGGACAGTATGCTGCCGAACAGCATGTGCTGGGTGCAGCGTTCGATGGCGAATAAGAGCAGGGCGAAGAAGGGAAGGCAGAAAAGCAGGGTGAAGGCGAGGCCGAGGTGGAACAGGGCAATCACTTTAAGGCGGTAGGCGGGCAGATTGTCGGCGGCCTGCCGGTTGTATCTCAAAGTGCGCAGAATCAGTTTTTCTTCAGTCATATTGTTGTATTGAGGGTTTCAGACAGGCATCAGTAACGGGCCGACTTAATTTTCCGGGCGGCGGGGGCGCTGACGCAGCCGGATTGTTGTTTGAATCGGCATTGCTCGAAAAACCAAGTATCGGTTTGGTATGTTGCGAAAGCATGTCCGTTAGATGCCGAGTGGCCGGCAGGGTTCCTGACGGGATGGATATACTGTTTATATAGTTTGTTTTTTAATATTTTATGACAAATATAGTCATTTAAAATAAGAACGATACGTCGTTGCTGCGCCTTGCCGTACTATCTGTACTGTCTGCGGCTTGCTGCCTTGTCTCGTTCTTATTTTCGTCGACTATAGAAATAAAGCGTCAGCGCTGCCCGATACCGCTTCGGTTTGGCCTGCGGCCATCAGGCGCTGCGTTTGGTGCCGCTGATGCAGGCCCAGCCGCCGTCGGTTTGGGCGGGGGATAAGTCGAACCACCGGCAGTAGATGCCGCTCATTTCTTCGATTTGTTCTTCCAAAATGCCGGACAGTACAATACGGCCGCCGGTGCGGGTGCGCGATGCGAGCATGTCGCCCAGCATGCGCAGCGGATTGGCGAGAATATTGGCCACCACGATGTCGAAGCGGCCTTCGGGAAGGCTTTCGGGAAGGTGGAAGCCGGCTGGGACATCGTTTTGCAGGGCGTTTTCTTTGCTGGCACGGATGGCTTGTTCGTCGATATCCACGCCGGCGGCGCTGCCTGCGCCGAGCTTGAGGGCGGCAATCGCCAGAATGCCGGAGCCGCAGCCGTAATCCAATACCGATTCGCCGCCTTTAAGGTGCTTGTCCAGCCATTGCAGGCAGAGGCGGGTTGTGGGATGGCTGCCGGTGCCGAAGGCGAGGCCGGGGTCGAGCTTGAGGTTGACGGCTTGCTGGTCGGGGGCGTTGTGCCAGGAAGGGGTAATCCAGAGCCTGTCTGAAATTTTGATGGGGTCGAACTGCGATTGCGTGAGGCGGACCCAGTCTTGTTCCGGCAGAAGCTCCGATTCGTAGGGCGGCAGTTCGATGCCGGCTGCGCGGCAGGCGGTTTGCAGGATGGCTTTGGTATCGTCGTATTCGTTGAACAGGGCGATGATTTTGCTGCGCTGCCAGATTTGGCCGGCGGGCATGCCGGGCTCGCCGAAGATGGCTTGTTCCTCTTCGGTGCCGGCGTAGGCGTCTTCGATGGCGGTGGAGAGCGCGCCGTGCTCCATCAGAAAGTCGGACAGGGGCTCGGCGGCGCGTTCGTGTACGAAAATGGTGATTTGTCGGTACATGGAGGTATTCCGGGGTTGGGGGCGGACGGGCGGGGGATTGCGGGAATGCCTGTCTGAAAACGTTGGAAACCGCCTGAAGTGCTTCAGGCGGTTGTGCAGGCTACTCTGTTTTGGCTGCTTTTCTTTCGGCCAGCCAGTGCTCGAGGTAGTGGATGCTGACGCCGCCTTTTTGGAAACCGTTGTCGGTAAAGAGGTCGCGGTGCAGGTCGGTGTTGGTTTTGATGCCGGTGATGGCCAACTCGTCAAGTGCGACCAGCATTTTGGCGATGGCCTGTTCGCGGGTTTTGCCCAGTACGCAGATTTTTCCGATGAGGCTGTCGTAGTTCGAGGGTACGCGGTAGCCTTGGTAGATGTGGCTGTCGACGCGTACGCCGAAGCCGCCGGGCAGGTGGCAGCTGGTGATGGCGCCGGGGCTGGGAACGAAAGTGTAGGGATCTTCGGCGTTGATGCGGCACTCGAAGGCGTGGCCCTTGATGTGCACGTCTTTCTGCTTGTATTGCAAGGGCAGGCCGGAGGCGATGCGGATTTGCTCCTGCACGATGTCGATGCCGGTAACCAGCTCGGTGACGGGATGCTCCACCTGCACGCGGGTGTTCATTTCGATGAAGAAGAATTCGCCGTCTTCATAGAGGAATTCGAAGGTGCCCGCGCCGCGGTAGCCGATGCGCTTGCAGGCGGCCACGCAGGCGGAGCCGATTTTTTCGCGTTCGGCCTGCGTGATGCCGGGGGCGGGGGCTTCTTCGATGACTTTTTGGTGGCGGCGCTGCATGGAGCAGTCGCGCTCGCCCAGGTAAACCGCGTTGCCCTGCCCGTCGGCCAACACTTGGATTTCCACGTGGCGCGGACGTTGCAGGAACCGCTCCATATATACCATGGGATTGCCGAAAGCGGCCTCGGCCTCGGCCTTGGTCATGTCCACGGCTTTGAGCAGGTCTTCCCTTTTTTCAACCACGCGCATGCCGCGTCCGCCGCCGCCGCCGGAGGCTTTGATGATGACGGGGAAGCCGACTTGGTCGGCGATGCGCAGGACTTCGGCGCCGTCGTCGGGCAGGGCGCCGTCGGAGCCGGGCACGCAGGGTACGCCGGCTTCGATCATGGCGTGTTTTGCGGATACTTTGTCGCCCATCAGGCGGATGGTGTCGGCGCGCGGGCCGATGAAAACGAAGCCGGAATGCTCCACCTGCTCGGCGAAATTGGCGTTTTCGGCCAGAAAGCCGTAGCCGGGATGGATGGCGTCGGCGCCGGTCACTTCGGCAGCGGAGATCAGGGCGGGGATGTTCAGGTAGCTTTGCGGGCTGGGTGCGGGGCCGATGCAGACGGATTCGTCGGCCAGCTTGACGTGCAGGCTGTCGCGGTCGGCCTCGGAGTGTACGGCCACGGTGGCGATGCCCATTTCGCGGCAGGCGCGCAACACGCGTAGGGCGATTTCGCCCCGGTTGGCAATCAATACTTTGTTCAGCATGTAAGGATTCCTTCGGAGTGATAGGGGGTTTGCGCCGTGCAAACGGATATGCTGCTGCGGAATGTTTCAGACAGGCATCGGTGCAATGCCTGTCTGAAAAACGTTTATTCGATGATGAACAAAGGCTCGCCGTATTCCACCGGCTGGCCGTTTTCTACCAAGATGGCTTTGATTACTCCGGATTTTTCGGCTTCGATTTCGTTCATCAGCTTCATCGCTTCGATAATGCAGAGGGTGTCGCCCTCTTTTACGCTTTGGCCTACTTCCGCGAAAGGAGGCGAAGTGGGGCTGGGTGCGCGGTAGAAGGTGCCTACCATGGGTGATTTTTGCGCGTTGGCATGGTCGGCGGGCGCCGCCTTTTCCGCTGCGGCGGGCGCCGCCGGCGCGACGGGTGCCGCCGGTGCGGGCGCATGATGCACGGGCGGGGCGGCGTAGATGGTTTGTGCGGCGGTGGAGCGGGTGATGCGGACTTTTTCTTCGCCTTCGGTTACTTCGATTTCGGCGATACCTGATTCTTCAACCAAATCAATCAGTTTTTTAAGTTTGCGTAAGTCCATGTTTAATCCTTGAAATCATGTAAGTATGGGGCCGGCCGCTGCTTTGGGCCCGGCCTTGCCGGAGCCTGCGGAGGGGCATGAATTTTTGTTGCACCAAGATCCGTCGGCAAGCCATCCGTGAGAGGCAGGTTTCGGGCAAAATCCGCAAGCGCATATGCAAGGCGGAAAGTACGGTAAGGCCGGACGCCTTGCGGGTATTTCCGATGCGGCGGACGCATTTTTGCCGCAAGATTGCCGCGTGATGAAATGCCGGTAAATCCTTAATTAAAGCAGCCGAAAGTAATTTGGACGGTCTGTTTTGCGATACGACCGGTTTTTTGATGCAAGAACCCATTTTCTATACTTTGTTGCAGAATGTCCAGCAAAATATGGAAATATTGCCTATTTTCTGCGAAAAACCGGCCTGAAACGGGGTTGGCAGGCCTTGCGGATTGTGGCTTTACGCAGGCCGCAAACGGTAGAGCGAAGTGGTTTCTTTCATGCGTGCAAACGCAAGCGGATCGCCGGCATCGTGTGCTTTGGCATGTTTCGGCGCGGTGTTGTGCCGGCCGCTTACCGAGAGGCCGGCGTTGCGGATGAGGGCGGGCAGGGTGCCGGGGGCGCGCAGCCCCAGATGCTCGGCCAAATCCGACATAATCAGCCAAACTTCGCCGCCTTCGTTCAAATGGGCGGCAGCGCCGTTTAAAAAGCCTTGCAGCATGGCGCTTTGCGGGTCGTAAAGCGCGCTTTCGACCGCCGAAGTCGGCTTGGCGGGCAGCCAGGGCGGGTTGCAGACGATTAAATCGGCTTTTCCGGCGGGGAAGAGGTCGGTTTCTTCGATTTTTACCTGTTCGGACAGGCCTAGGCGCGCCACGTTGGCACGCGCGGCGGCGATGGCGCGGGGATTGTTGTCGGTGGCGCTGATGCGGGGAAGGCCGCGCCGGGCCAGCAGACAGGCGATAACGCCGCTGCCGGTGCCGATGTCGAACGCGCTGGCGCAGCCCTCGGGCAAGGGTGCTGCGGCGATTAAATCCAAATATTCGCCGCGCAAGGGGGAAAATACGCCGAAAGGCACATGGATGCGGCCGTTCAGAACGGGGAGGGGGATGCCTTTTTTATGCCATTCGTGCGCGCCGATAAAGCCGAGCAGTTGGTTGAGCGGCAGCAGGAAGGGCGCACCGTCGGGCGCGCCGTATACGTCGTGCAAAGCCTTGCGCACATCCGGCGCGCGCGGCAAATCCAAGCTGTATTCCGCGCCGATTTCTACCAACAGCATATTGGCCAGCCGCGCCCGTTGCGCCTGCCGCATGCGGTGGGCATGAAAGGCTTCGGCGGGGCTTTCGGGCAATGCGCCCGCCGGTTTGCCCAGCCGTTTTTTGATTGCGGCCAGCACGCTTTTGGCATTGTGGAAATCGCCCTGCCACAGAGTGGCGGTGTGTGCGTAAGCGTTTTTCAGACAGGCATCGGCGCTGCACTCGGCGGCAGGCAGTATGTTGCGCGGCGGTTTCTGCATGCTTTGCACGCGCCACTCCAGCGTGCGTTCGCTTTGGTTTTGAAGGAAGGTGATGGGCGGCATGGTCGTGTCGGTGCGGGGAAAACGGAGAAAGTATATCTCAATATCCATTGGGGCGGGCACCATGCCTGTCTGAAAATAAATTAGACAAAAAGTATAAAAAATATTTGCAAAATAAATAAATTGAGCATGATTGGATAAAACCGATTGCTAATTTGTCCAATTTGCGTATAATCGGCCCAACCGTTTTGTTTTTAGACAGGTAAAATAAGAAATGCAATTGGACATCGACCGCTTGATTGCCTATTTCGGCGGCGTGAACGCGCTCTCCGAAGCCCTCAAACAGCAAGACCCGCACAATGCGGCCAGCACCGCCGCCATTTATAAATGGCGCACCCGCGGTTCGCTGCCGCTCTCGCAGCTGCAAAAGCTCAGCGCTTTGGCCGAAAAACAAGGCAGGCCGCTGGATTTGAACGCTTTCATGACACAACAAACCACCCTGGAGAAACCCGCCATGCCAAGCAATAACCGCATTACTATTTTCGATACCACCCTGCGCGACGGCGAGCAGTCGCCCGGCGCGGCCATGACCAAAGAAGAAAAGCTGCGCATCGCACGCCAGCTTGAAAAACTGGGGGTGGACGTAATCGAAGCCGGTTTCGCCGCCGCCAGCCCGGGCGATTTCGAGGCCGTCAACGAAATCGCCAAAACGCTGACCCGCGCCACCGTATGCACGCTTGCCCGCGCCGTGGAAAACGACATCCGCAAGGCCGGCGAAGCCTTGGCGCCCGCCGCGAAACGCCGCATCCACACCTTCATCGCCACCAGCCCCATCCATATGGAGCACAAGCTGAAAATGAAGCCGGCCAAAGTGGTGGAGGCTGCGGTAAAAGCGGTGAAAATCGCCAGAGAATATACCGACGACGTAGAATTTTCCTGCGAAGACGCGCTGCGTTCCGACATCAATTTCCTCGCCGAAATCTGCGGCGCGGTGATTGAAGCGGGCGCCACCACCATCAATATACCCGATACCGTCGGCTATTCCGTGCCGCACAAAACCGAAGCCTTTTTCCGCGAGCTGATTGCCAAAACGCCCGGCGGCGGCAAAGTGGTGTGGTCGGCGCACTGCCACAACGACTTGGGGCTGGCCGTGGCCAACTCGCTGGCCGCCGTATTGGGCGGCGCGCGCCAGGTCGAATGCACGGTCAACGGCTTGGGCGAGCGCGCGGGCAACGCCTCTTTGGAGGAAATCACCATGGCGCTGAAAGTGCGCCACGACGTATTCGGTTTCGAAACCGGCATCGACACCGCGCAAATCGTGCCCGCATCCAAACTCGTATCCACCATCACCGGCTACCCCGTGCAGCCGAACAAAGCCATCGTCGGCGCCAACGCCTTCGCCCACGAATCCGGCATCCACCAAGACGGCGTGCTCAAACACCGCGAAACCTACGAAATCATGTCTGCCGAATCCGTAGGCTGGGCGGCCAACCGCCTGAGCCTGGGCAAACTCTCCGGCCGCAGCGCCTTCAAAGCCAAGCTGGCCGACTTGGGCATCGAGCTGGGCAGCGAAGAGGCGCTCAACGCCGCGTTTGCCCGCTTTAAAGAGCTGGCCGACAAAAAGCGCGAAATCTTCGACGACGACCTGCATGCCTTGGTTTCCGACGAAATGCACAGCATGGCGCAGGAAAGCTATAAATTCATTTCGCAGCGCATCATCACCGAAACCGGCGAAGAGCCGCGCGCCGAGGTGACGTTCAGCATCAAAGGCGAAGAAAAACGTGCCGAGGCCACCGGCTCCGGCCCGGTCGACGCCATCTTCAAAGCCATCGAAAGCGTGGTGCAAAGCGGCTCCTCCTTGCAGATTTATTCCGTCAACGCCGTAACCGAAGGCACCGAAAGCCAAGGCGAAACCGCCGTGCGCCTCGCCCGCAACGGCCGTGTGGCCAACGGCCAAGGCGCAGACACCGATGTGCTGGCGGCCACCGCCAAAGCCTATCTTTCCGCACTGAGCAAATTGGAATACAGCGCGGAACGCATCCGCGCACAGGGCCCGATTTGACAGCGGCTGTTTGAGCGGCAACATCAAGCCTGTCTGAAACCTTCTTTCAGACAGGCTTTATCGTTTGCATAGGTCGGATTTTTAAATCCGGCATGGCGTGCAGTAAGCCGCTTGGGATGTCGGATGCAAGTATCCGGCCTGCGTAGCTATAGTCGACAAACACAGAACGAGACAAGGCGGCAAGCCGCAGACAGTACAGATATAGTCATTTAACACAGAATGATACAGCGTTGCTACGCCTTGCCGTACTATCTGTACTGTCTGCAGCTTGCCGCCTTGTCTCATCCTTATTTTATTCGACTATAGTGCGGCAAGCCGCAGCAAGGCCGTATCGTTCTGTGTTAAATGACTATATATTAAGATAAAGTGCCTGTCTGCAAACATATTTTTCAGACAGGCATTTTTCATCTGCCGGTATTCCGGCAAGCCAAACTACACGATTTCAAAGCTGGTGTGGTCAAGCGCGGCGGGCGAGCCGGCGTTGAAGACGGTGGCCAGATGGATGGCGGCTTCTGCGCCGGCGCCGTCGGCGTCGTAATAAAGTTTGCCGTCGGCTTGGTTGTAGATCAGTTTCTGATCGGCGTTGGCAGCGGCGGCGCCGTAGGCCAATTCGCCGGCATCGACTTGGCTGCCGAGGGCTGCGTAGTTTTGGGCGGCGAGCTGGATTTTGTCTATGCCTTGGGTAAAGTCGGTAATCAGATCGCGTTCATTGTCCGGAGAAAAAATAGACTCGAAACGGAAGGTATCGGCACCCTCTCCGCCGCTAACGGTATTGCTGCCGGTTCCTTGGTAGAAGCGGGCGGCGTCGCCGGCTAAGAAGCCGCCTAAATTTCCGCCTTCCGTATCCATGAAAATCAGATCGTCGCCGTTGCCGCCGAGAAGGGTATTGCTGCCGTACTTGCCGGAAAGGGTGTCGTTGCCGTCGCCGCCGTTGATGATGTCGGCGCTGACATCGAATGAATATACGTCGTAGAGGTCTCCTGAAAAATAGGCATCGTTACCGTCGGATAAAATATCATCGCCACTGCCTCCGATGATTTCGTCATTGCCGTACCCTCCAGCGATGATGTCGTTGCCGTTGCCTCCGTAGAGGATATCGTTGCCGACAAAGTTATCATAAAAATAGCTTATGTTTTCGTCTCCATAGATAACATCGTTACCTTCGCCTCCGTAAATGGCGTCGTCTCCCGAGCCTCCGGTCAGTTCATCGTTACCTTCTTGACCATGCAGTTCGTCGTTGCCGTCATGGCCGTGGAGTTGGTCGGCACCGGCTCCGCCGTAAAGGATATCGTCGCCGTCATCGTACGGATAGTCTGTGTAGCCGCCGTAAAGGATGTCGTTGTCTTCGTCGCCGTAGAGTGTGTCGTTGCCGCTGCCGCCGTACAGAGTGTCCTCGCCTGAACCGCCGTAGAGGATGTCGTCGCCGTCATCGTACGAGTAGTCTGCGTAGCCGCCGTAGATAATATCGTTGCCGAAATAGCCTCTGGCGATGTCGTTGCCGTCCATAGCTATAATCAGATCTGCGGCGGCGGTGCCGTCAATAATATCGTTGTTTATGGTTGCCATTTATTTATCTCCTATATTAATAGTTTGTCAGATTATTATATCTTGAAAAATAATTATATGAAATAAAAATAAATGAATATTTGAGGAGAAGGTGAAGCAATGCCTGTCTGAAAACCGTTTTTCAGACAGGCATTCCTCATCTGCCGGTATTCCGGCAAGCCAAACGGAGACCTTTTCAAAGCTCACATCTGCGGCGCATTTCTGCGTTGTGCGCTGCCCGCCCGCTTTGATATGTCTGCGCCTGCTGCGCTGCTAGGCCTTGAACTGCATCCGCATCCGGGGGTTTGCAAAGGTCTCAATATGCGTTTGCCGGAAAATCCGTTCGAGCAGGCATTGTCCGTTTCAATGCCTGTCTGAAAAATGCTAGAATAGCCGCCTTTGAATTTCAGCAAATATTAAGGAAACAATCATGGCAGGCCATAGTAAGTGGGCGAACATCCAGCATAAGAAAGCGCGTCAGGATGCCAAGCGCGGCAAGATTTTTACGCGTTTGATCAAGGAGATTACCGTTGCCGCGCGTTTGGGCGGCGGCGATCCGGCGTCCAATCCGCGCCTGCGTTTGGCGATGGACAAGGCTTGGGATGCGAATATGCCTAAAGACAATGTGCAGCGCGCCGTCGACAAGGGCACGGGCAATGTGGAGGGCGCCGATTATGTGGAGCTGCGTTACGAAGGCTACGGCATAGGCGGCGCGGCGCTGATGGTCGACTGCCTCACCGACAACAAAACCCGCACCGTGGCCGACGTGCGCCATGCCTTCAGCAAAAACGGCGGCAATTTGGGCACCGACGGCTGCGTGGCCTTCCAATTCCAGCATCAGGGCTATCTGGTGTTTGCCGGCGCGGATGAAGACGCGTTGATGGAAGCGGCTTTGGAGGCGGGAGCGGAAGACGTGTTGGTTGACGAAGAGGGCATGATCGAAGTGGTTACCGCACCTGCCGATTGGGCGCAGGTGAAGGCGGCATTGGAAGAGGCGGGCTTCAAACCGGAAGACGGCGACGTAACCATGCGTGCGCAAAACGATACGGTTTTGACCGGCGAAGACGCCGAAAAAATGCAGAAGCTGATTGATGCGCTGGAAGATTTGGACGATGTGCAAAACGTCTACACTTCGGCCGTGCTCCAGTTTGACGAATAAGCGGCCCGGTTTTCAGACAGGCTTGGTGATGAGCGAATTGCTTCGATTAATGGAAACCGAAAGCCCGGGCATAGTGGGCGAAACGCTGGATTTCTGGCTGTATGAATGCAGCATGGACGATGCGCCGGATGCGGAGGAGGTGGCGCGCTGGCGCGATATTTTAAACGCCAGGGGCGGCAAATTCGTGCGCCTGGCCGGAATCTGCCAAACATGGTTGGACGAAGAATGTTGAACAAACTGCCTTTCAATAAATACACGGTGCTTGCGCTCGCCTGGTTCTGCCTGTGCTGGTACGGCATTTTGCGCGAGAGCGACGGCCATACCCCGCCGCCCTTTCCGTATTTCGACAAAGTTGCCCATTGCGGCCTGTTTTTCGGGCAGATATGGCTGCTTGCGCGCAGCTTTCTCGATGCGGGAAAGCCGGTGCCTTATAAAGCGCTGCTGGTGTTTGCACTATCGTTTGCGCTGTGCAGCGAGCTGGCGCAGCTTTGGTTTACTCAAACGCGCTCGGCCGAATGGGCCGACGGCGCGGCCGATTTGCTGGGTGCAGGCTTGGCGCTTTGGCTGGTAAGGAGTTTAACGAGAAACCGCACCTGATTCGGGCAAACTCGCTTTCAGACAGGCATAGGGTTGGAATATTGGATGCACACGCATAGGCCGGCCCGCATCCAAGCCGCAGCAACTGTATTTTTAACCCCGTCGGGCAAAAATACCAAAAACGGTTATCTGAATAAAACAAGCAATGTGCCGGTACAGTCAAACGGCTTCTGCCTGCGCCAAACGATCCCGCATCATCGCGTTCAGAATCGTCAGCAGCTTGCGCATACAGGCCGTTACCTCCACTTTGTACGGCTTACCCCGCAAACGCAGGCGTTGGTAGAAATCCTTAATCCGCGGTTCGTGGTGTGCCGCCACCATGGCCGCCATATACAGCGCTTTGCGTACCGCACTGCGGCCGCCGAAGCAGCGGCTTTTGAACTTCGACTCCCCGCTTTCCCTCGGGTGCGGGGCAACGCCGACCAGTCCGGCAATCCGTTTGTGCGACACCCGGCCCAATTCCGGCAGCATCGTGCATAAGGAGGCGGCGGTCGTGCGGCCAACGCCTTTGACGCTTTGCAGCAAACTGCTTTTGCCGTTGAAACGGGTATCGTTGTGTTGCTCTATCTGTTTGTCCAATGCGGCAATCAGGGTATCCAAGTGTGCGATTAAGTCTTCGACGCTTTGCACTTGGGTTTCATGAACCTGCTGCAGACGGTTTTTTTCGGCAGCGCGCATTTCAACCAATTGGTTTCTGCGGTTGACGAGGGCTTCGAGCACTTCCTGTGCTTCGTCCGGCGGCGTATAGAGTTGGCTTTGCCAATCCGGTTTTTGTGCGGTCATCTGCGCATAAAACGCGGGCATTTTGGCATCGGCCGCATCGGTTTTGGTCAGCGACTGCGGCCGTGCGAACTGGTTCGTCTGACGCGGATTGGCGATGATGACTTGGAAGCCTGTGCGGTGCAGTGCTTTGGCCAAGGGGATTTCCAGCCCGCCGGTGCTTTCCATCACCACGAGTGAGACCTGGTGTTTTTGAAAGTATCCGATGGTGTGGAGGAACCCTTTTTCGTTATTGGTTTCGGTTTTGGTCTTTCGGGAAGACGTGATGCCGATGACGAAATTGCGTTTGCGATGTCGATCCCGCCGTAGTTTTGCGTACTCATCATAAACCTGCCTTGCATTCGGTTGTGTTGTCGTGCAACTGTCCGGTTGTGTTGATGGGTTGCTCGTCCGCTCCCTAAGCTACGCTGCGGTTGTCGGCCTTGGCTGGGCACGGGTGGCGGTCGTGCGGGTGTTGCCTGCTATGATACGGTATGTTCGATATACAAGGCTGGGTTTTAGCCCGGCAAAATCGCTGCCGGACTAAAGCTTAGCTTATTCAGTTTGGTTTTTTAGGAATTTCACTATATAGCGGCAGCCGCCAGATAGAATGCCCTTTTTCAGACAAGGTCCAAATAATTTCCTCCCCCCTTATGAAATGCCACATTGTCCATCACAACAATTACTGGCCGATGGTAACTCCGGAATCAGTACGCTCCCCACCTAAAATAAAAAAATATCCTTATTGATATTGAAATAAAATAATTCGAACATAAACAGATTATTATCGCCTAATACCCCGGTTGTATCAGTCTGATTCCGAACCTGCCAATCATAAGTTGAATAACAGAGCTTTCCGATTTTGCCGTAGTCATAACGCCGCATGCTACTTTTGAGAAGCCCGCTTTCATCGATAAAAACAATATTTCTTTCCCTGCAACGGTAACGGTGCAGAATCCTCAAGCAATGCTTGCACTGTTCAGGATTGCTTTTGGGATGACGGAACATCTTTTTTTGGCTAATCTCCGGACATTTTAGAGCCTTTCTGATGGCCGTTGCCGAATCGCCGAACCGTTTGGCACGTTCGGGCTGATAATCGTCAGGATATTTGGCAACATCTTCTTCCAACGCTTCCGGAGCAATTTTGACAGGCTTTCGCTGTTTCGGATAACCGCCGGTTTTCGGTTGCTTTTTCCCAAACGTTGGATAGTGGTAAAGTCTATACCGAGCTCTTTACCTACTTTTCTAACGGAGTGTCCTTCTGCGACTTTTTTCAATACGAGCCGTCGCATATCGGTGGAATAGGTCATTTTTGAATCGTATGAAAACTTAAGTTCGTTGGCTATATTAATTGGGATAAAAACTCCGTTTTCAAAGTACCGGGTTACATGAAATCTTGGTATTTATCAATCAGGTGCTGTAATATGGAATTGCTAACGTTTTTACCTTGTTGATACAAATCGGTTTTTCGAAAAGTATTATTCCAAACGTGCATCGCATACATATTGTCGGATAAAGTACGCGCATCAAAATTTTGGTCTAGGAGCATTCTTCTCGTTTGGATGCTGTTTAAACCGTAAAAATAATAGTAAGGCTTAGCAAATTTATCCATATTGAAATAAAGCAAGGCTTTCGTTAGGCCGGTAGGACCGCTTGATTCGCCCCAAAGTGTATGCTCTCTGCCTAGACCTTTTTGAATACGCTTTTGTTTGCGTTCAATATCCTGACGGGTATCCCAAGGCAAGATCTGATTGGGGTTCTGGCTCATAAATTCCATCAATTCCACCAGATGGTGATGTGAAGGGAATTTCAAAACAGCATTGGCAACTGCATGGCCTTCATATCCGAATACATAGTCTTCGGTGAAATCAAAAGGTTTTAAACATATTTCATCCATATCCACCCAATACCCGCTTTCCATTGCAATCATTTTCCATCTAAACCAATCCGAAAAGTGAGCGGGGGAGCCGTGTGAATAAAAAATATCTTTTTCAGGCAGGATTTCATTGCCGTCTTTAACAACCACGCCCTTGGGTATGTTTTTCAAATTTTGATAACAATATAAGTGGACCTCGTGGCCGTGATACAGATAAGACGCCAAACACAGCTGTTGAACGATACCCAAATCATTACCGATCCATAAAGACTGGATGGTGTTTTTTACTACCGGCAGAGTGTTTTCATTAGAGGATTGTTTGTTCTGCAAATAGTCAAACCAAGAAGAGAATCTGAGTACATCGATTCCTTCCAATTTCGCTCGGTCGGATTCAAACAAATCTTTGGCTTCTTCATTCAGGTTTTGAGACAATTTTTCATGAATCAAGATATTCAAAGGTTTATTATCGGGCGTACTGTTTCTTAATGCCGCCGTTACGGTATTTTCGGATTGAATCCATTTTTTTCTGTACAAATCCCAATATTTGATTGTTTCAGTATAATCATTGAGACACTGGCTGATTTTAGCCAGCTGGGCCAATGAAGAATACGGTGATCCGGTGTTTGGGTTGGGCAGTTTTTGTTTATAGTGTGCCAATACGTCTTCGTATAAGCCCAAGCTCTGTTTTAAATAAATGACATGGTGTTCATTATTCTTATCCCGACCGAATTGGTTGAGATAATTTTCGTAATAAGGATAAGCCGCATCAAAATCAAAATTCTGGCACATCGTAACCGCCAAATATCTGTGCGCTAACTCAAGCTCCGGAAATTTGCCGACAAACTGCTGTGCATACTGAATGGCATTGTCTATCTGATTGTTCCCCTTCAGGCTGGTAATCAGCAGAGCATAAGATACCGGGAGGTTGGGGAATGAATGGAACAGTTTTTCTGCAAATGCTGCTGCGGATTTCCAATCTTGCTCGTATTGATATACATTAACCAAACCTTCCAGCCCCCGATGGCTCTCAGGAGATAATTTTTGAAGCAAGCGGAACTCGTTTCTTGCTTCTTCGTAGAGGGAGAGATTTTTGTAAGCATGCCCCGCCCACCAATAGCTGTGCCACAGATTTGGAAAGCCCTCTCTGAATTTATAAGATCTTGAAATTACCTCTTCCCATTGATTTTGTTGTTGGGCAACGCTCACCATCCCTTCCAAACCGTGGTGCAGATGGGGCAGTTTTTCGGTCATCAATTTAAACTGCGCTTCAGCCTTGTCATATTGTTTCATATTTTTATATGCATTACCTGCCCACCAGTATCCCTGCCACATGTCGGGCTGCATGTATTGCAAATGAATGGAATATGCCGCAGCTTGCCTCCAATCTTTTTGCTGGTTGGCAAGTTCTGCCAATTTTTGTACTTTTTTAGGGTCATTAGGGAGTTTTTGTTCCATCGGTTGAAGAGGTGATTCGCTGTTTACCAGCGTACACGCATGCAAGCTTTCCGTATTCAATTGTTTATCCAGCTTAGCGGTGAAGATTTTGTTGCCGTATGCCAGCGAAACATATAGATCATAAATACCCGGCTTGAGTTGGTGGGTTTCAATACCTTTAAGCCCCAGTGTGGCAAAATAGCTGGCGTTATAATCATCTGTCGATTTACCGATTTTGGCACCGAGATTATTTTTACGCACTTGCCCCAGCTCGAACACATATTGCTTTTTGGTAATGTGCTGCTGGGCAATCAGATAATATTTGCCCTTAGTAAAATTGCTCAGTGGGGCGTCAGGAACGATAAACTCTCCCTCTACATGGAAAACCGTGCCGTCGGCCCAAAAATTTTCTACGCTGATGTGGCTGCCTGAGGGCACATCCCTGCCAAAAATGTCTCTTTTCGCCAGATAAACTTTACTGTCGTCTGCAAACAGCCGGTATTCCGAAAATTCATCCGCTGAATGCTTGTCCAAACCCGCATCCGCCAACGCTAAACCGGCATAGTTACGGATATCTTTATCGGCTGAAACGGAGATTTGGATTTCGTAAATTCCGTTTTCCAAAAAGCCGATATCAATTCCCTTAAAGCCTATGGTCGCCGTACCTGCCGCCGTATAGTTGTAATTTTTGCCATTGTGCGGCTGGCTGCCCAGCTCTTTCTTGGGAACCGTTCCCAGCACAAATTCTGCTTCATCCTCATTGAGCAAGTTTCTGAATTTGATATGTTTGTGTAGGTAGCGGTAGTCAGGGGCATTATAGCCCGGTAGATAGGCCAGACCTTCGATGAAGAAAGTGGCATTAGCCATCCAGATTTTTTCAATCTTATTGACCGGGGCATCGCTGGTTAGAAAATTCATAGCAAACCTTAATAAAATATGTTCAGCTTAGGGCGTATAGGTTTGTACTAGATATATAGTACGGTCCCGTTGGGTTGGAATAATGCTGTCTGAAAAGTTTTTCAGACAGGCCTGCATTCGAATTGAAAATGAACACGCAGGAGCAAAGAACGGAAAACCGTTAAAGCAAATCAGCCGGTAGTCATTATGTAAACAACGTGATCCATTTTTGTAGTTTAACTTCCCAATTTCGCCAATTGCGCCTGCACTTTCGCCATTTTGTCTTCCAATTCGGCCAACTCGGCCCGGTCTTTTTCCACCAGATGCGCAGGGGCTTTTTCGGTGTAGCCGGGTTTGCCCAATTTGGCGTTGAGTTTGTCGAGGGCTTTTTGCAGCTTCTCGGCTTCTTTGCCCAAACGTGCGATTTCGGCGGCTTTGTCGATTTCCACTTTCAGCATCAGGCGGGCGTTTTGGCAGACGGCGACGGGCGCGTCTTCGCTTTCGGGCAGCTTTTCCACCCGGTTGGCTTCGGTGAGGCGGGTCATGGAGGGCAGGTATTTCAACAGGCCTTCCAAAGTGGCGCCGCCTTCGACGAACAGCGGGGCTTTCACGTTCGGCGCGATGCCCATTTCTCCGCGCAGGTTGCGTACGGCGCCGATGAGGTCTTGCAGCGCGGCCATTTGGCCGAAGGCTGTCTGAACGATTTTGCTTTCGTCGGCCATGGGCCATTGCGCCAGCATGATGCTGTCGGTTTTCTTGGCGTTGGCCAGCGGGGCAACGGCCTGCCACAGCTCTTCGGTGATGAAGGGCATAATCGGGTGCAGCAGGCGCAGGATGACTTCGAGCACGCGCACGAGGGTGCGGCGGGTGGTGCGCTGCGTGGTCGGGCAGCCGGTTTGCAGCTGCACTTTGGCCAATTCGATATACCAGTCGCAAAAGTCGTTCCACACGAATTCATACAGCGTTTGCGCGGCCAAATCGAAACGGTAGGTGTCGAAGGCTTCGGTTACGGCGGCTTCGGTTTGCTGCAGGCGGCCGATAATCCATTGGTCGACGAAGGTATAGGCCAGCGGCTGGGTTTCGTCTTGGCCGCAGTCTTTGTCTTCTGCGTTCATCAGCACGAAATTGGTGGCGTTCCACAATTTGTTGCAAAAGTTGCGGTAGCCTTCGGCGCGTTTGAAATCGAAGTTGATGCTGCGCCCCAAGCTGGCGTAGCTCGCCATGGTGAAGCGCAATGCGTCGGCGCCGAACACAGGAATGCCTTCGGGGAAGAGTTTTTTCGTCGCTTCGATGACTTGCGGCGCTTTTTCGGGGCGGCGCAGGCCGGTGGTGCGTTTGACCAAAAGCTCGTCCAAACCGATGCCGTCAATCAAATCGACGGGGTCGATGACGTTGCCCTCGGATTTGGACATTTTTTTGCCTTCGTGGTCGCGCACCATGCCGTGGATGTATACGTCGCGGAAAGGTACTTGGCCGGTGAAATGGGTAGTCATCATAATCATGCGCGCCACCCAGAAGAAGATGATTTCGTAGCCCGTTACCAATACGCTGCTGGGGAGAAAGGCTTTGAGTTCGGGCGTTTCAGACGGCCAGCCCAAGGTGGAGAACGGCACGAGGGCGGAGGAGAACCAAGTGTCCAATACGTCTTCGTCGCGGGTCAGCGGTTTGCCGCCTGAAAGTTTTTCGGCTTCTTCCTGCGTGCGGGCAACGTAGATGCGGCCGTCTGAATCATACCAGGCGGGGATTTGGTGGCCCCACCACAATTGGCGCGAGATGCACCAGTCTTGGATGTTGTTCATCCATTGGT